>NZ_PNOR01000003.1 GCF_002869765.1 Deinococcus planocerae
GTATCTGGGGAGGCAGGTGCGCTGCTTGGGATGGTCGAAGATTTTCAGACAAGGAGACAGGAAGTCGGAAAACGACCGCTGCCAGTTGTGGGGGACGGGCACGCCTGCCAGGATCGGTCACCACGGCCAGGGGCGGCTGAGCGCCGCCCCTGACTGACAAAGTCCTGCTAAACCATGTTCGACAAATTTACGTCGGATGTTCGCTACCGTTGCGCTGTGAACATGTAACGCCGCTGCCACTTCATGATCGTGTTGTGCTTGATCGGCGTGTAACAGGATGCGGGCACGGGTCATCACCCGTGCCCGCCCTGTCCCTTGCCTGACCAAGTGTTCAAGCTCCTGACGCTGCTCTTCATTGAGCCGAACTTCAAACCGTTTCCGCTGCCCCATGTCCCACTTTAGCTCTAATATCCCCTGTGGTCGTCCACTAGTGCCCCAAGTGCTCGCTTTCGCGCAGGCACATCAGATCACGCTCGAACCCGGTTGGAAGGTCGAGGCCGCCAGGCGCGTGAAGCAGCGCGTTCTCGAAGGGAAGAAGTTCGAGTTGACCGACAAGTACCTCTTGAGTTGGACCGGTCTGTTCGAGCGCTGGAACGCCTGACATCGCCACACGGAGGCCAGCGGCGTTTTCGCTTCAAAAACGGCAAGTATCTCCTCTGCCGTGGAGCTGGCAGTGCAAGCTTTGCCCCCAAAGCTATTTAGCATCCAACATGTCGTTACACCGTCCCCTGTTGATCTAGCTGGCTCCCTAAGCGTGTAGAAGATGAGTAGGCCGGTGGCTGACACACAAAGTCCAGCTGCCGACCTATTCATCTGGAAAACGACGTGTTCAGCTCGTCTTGACAATTTATTTGCTGAGCTGGCCGATGATGCTGAACATCGGGAGGAACATGCCTGCCACGATGGTGCCGACGATGCCGCCCAGGAAGACGATCATCAGCGGCTCGATGGCGGCGGTGAGGCTGTCGACCGCCTCGTCCACCTCGCGGTCGTAGAAGTCGCCCACCTTGGCGAGCATGTCGTCGAGCGAGCCCGTCTCCTCGCCGATGGAGACCATGCTGACGACCATCGGGGGAAAGACCTTGCTCGTCGCCAGGCTCGCGCTCATCGGGTCACCCACCATCACCACGTTTTTGGCGTTCTCGATGGTGTCCTCCACGATGGCGTTGTTCGCGGTGCCCTTGGTGATCTCCAGGCTCTCGATGATATTCACGCCGGAGCTGATGAGGAGCCCGAAGGTGCGCGCGAAAGAACTGATCGCGCTCTTTTGCAGCAGGCCGCCGAAGACGGGCAGGCGCAGCTTGAGACGGTCCACGACCACGCGCCCCTTCGGCGTCTTGTAAAACCAGCGGTAGGCAAAGACGAAGACGGCGATGAAGACGAAGATGAGGAGCCCGGAATTCTTCAGGAAGTCCGAGACCGCCATCAGCACCTTCGTGATCAAGGGGAGCGGCGCGTTGAGCTGCGCGAGGATGCCCGCGAACTGCGGCACGATGGTCGTGAGCAGGAAGTACGTGATCCCGATGGCGAAGACGAGCACGACCACCGGGTAGGTCAGCGCGCTTTTGAGCTTGCCGCGCAGGGCGAGTTCTTTCTCCTGAAAGGCGGCGATGCGCTCCAGGATGCTGTCGAGCGTCCCGCTCGTCTCGCCCGCCTTGACGAGGTTGATGTACAAGCGGTTAAAGACCTTGGGGTGCTTGAGCAGCGCCTCACTCAGGGGCGTGCCGCTCTCCACGTCGGCGCGCAGCGCCTTGATGACGCCCTGGAGGGCCTTGCTCTCGATCTGACGTTGCAAGATGGCGAGCGACTGCACGAGCGGCACGCCCGCGTTGATCAGGGTGGCGAGCTGCTTGGAAAAGACCGCCACCTGCTTGAGGTTGGGCGGGCGGTCGCCCAGGCCGGGAATCTTGACGTCGGCGTTCAGGCCGGTCTTGGGGGCCTTGATCTCGACGATCAGGAGGTTTTTCGCGCGCAGGGCGTCGCGCACCTGTGCCTGGGTCTCGGCCTCCATCTGGGACTTCAGGACCTTCCCGGAACGGTCCCGGACGCGGTATTCGTAGACCGGCATGGGCGCGAGTATAGTCAGGGCCGTCTTGCGTCCGCCTTACAGCGCGGGCGCCGCGGGAAAGGGTGCCGGAGCGTGAGGGAGGACTGGACACACGAGGTCGCACGGGCCGCGCGGGTCATCGCCGCGGGCGGCGTGGTGGGCTACCCCACCGAGACCGTCTGGGGCCTCGCCGTGCGCCTGGACGCCGTGGAGCGCCTGTACGCCCTCAAGGGACGTGACCCCGACAAGCCCGTGCAGGTCTCGTGTGCGGACGCGGAGACGGCGCGCCCCCTGACCCTCGGCGGCGCCGCCTTCGACGCCCTGGCGGGGCTGTGGCCGGGTCCCGTCACGCTCGTGCTGCCCGCCGCTCCGGGCTGCCCGCCGGGTGTCGCGCCGGGAGGCTGGGTCGGCGTGCGGGTGCCCGACCACCCGGTCGCGCTCGCCCTGCTGCGGGAGTGCGGGGGTGCCCTCGCCACCACCAGCCTCAACCCCAGCGGGGCAGAGGCCGCGCGGACCCTCTCGCAGGCGCGGGCGTATGCTCTCGCGGACCTTCTGCTGCCGGACGGGGGCGTCCCGGCGTCGGGCACGGCGAGCACCGTCGTCCGGGTGGGGGCGGTTGGGCAGGGGGTCGAGGTGCTGCGCGAGGGGGCCGTGCCCGCCTCCCTGATCCGGGAGCGGCTGGAGGCCCGCGGGGTGGGGACGTGACGCCGCCCGGGACCCACGCCCTGATCGGCGCCGCGCTCCTCGCCGCGGGTCGGCCCGTCACCCGGCGCGAGGTCGCCGACCTGCTCGATCTGCCCGAGGAGGCCGCCGACCGCGCCGTGCGGGCCTTCGGGGAGGCGGTGGAGGGGGCGGGGCTGGGCTTCGTGGTGGAGGCGGTCGCGGGGGGCTACCGGCTGGTCGTGCCGCCGGGGCTGGCCGCGCGCCTCGCGCCCATCCTCGCGCCGCCCGCGCTGCCGCCCCTCAGCCCCGCCGCGCTGGAGGTGCTCGCCGTGATCGCCTACCGCCAGCCGGTCACGCGGGCCGAGATCGAGGCGATGCGCGGCGGCAGCGCGGGCACGGTCCTCACCCTTCAGGAGCGCGAACTCGTGAAGGTCGTGGGCCGCAGCCCCGCCGTCGGGGGGCCGCTGCTCTACGGCACGACCGAGAAGTTCCTGCTCGAATTCGGCCTGGGCAGCCTGCACGACCTCCCGCCGCTCGACGGCGCGGACTTCTCGCACCTCCTGCGCGGGTAGGCCCAGGCCCTCCCCCCCCTACCGGGCCGCTTGTGCGTTCGCGGCGTTCGTGAGAGAACGGGGGATCAGCGGCAGGGACTCCGGTCCAGCCCGCCTCTCCCCATGACCCAATCCTCGGCCAGCCTCGAAACCTTCGACTTTCTGGAACTGCTCTCGCTGCTCGCCGGGCAGGGCCGCACGGGCGCGTTGCGGGTGGAGCGTCACGACGGGGCCTTCCAGGCGTGGCTGGAGGGCGGGCGCGTGCGGCACCTGGGCTGCGGGCCGGACCGGGGCGCCGCCGCGCTCGTGCGGGTGCTGCGCGAGCCGAGGGGCCGGTTCCACTTCGACGAGGGCCTCAGGCACCCCGGCCCCGGCCTCGACGCGAGCGTGGACGAGGTGGCCCTGGAGGCGCTCGCCGCCCTGCCCGTTCCCGAGCTGCCCTTTCCCGGCCCGGCGCGCGTGACGGCCCCGGAGCGCCTCGCGCGGCTGCGCTGGACCCTTCAGGAGCAAGACCTCCTCGGGCAGGTCGAGGCGGGCCGGCCCCTCTCGGAACTCGCGGGGAGCCCGGAGGCGCGGCGCCTGCTCGCGGGGCTCGTGCGCCTCGGGCTCCTCGCCCGCCGGGAGGTGCGGGTCGCCCGCCTCACCGTCTCCGTGACGCGGGAGGTGACGGGCGTCGCCGTCGTGGACGGCCTGATCTGGGAGCGCTGGCGCGAGGACCTCGCGCGGCACGTCGCCCACGTCGCCATCCGGGCCCCGAGCGGCGGGGTCGTCACCCTGCCCGTGCGCCCGGGGCCGAACCTCAGCACGCACCTGCTCGTGCCGCCCGAGGTTCTGCTGCGGGCCGGGCTGCGCGCGGGAGAGAGCGTGCTCGTCCGGCCCGCGCCGGGGGGCTGAGCGCTCTTCACGGAGTTCTCTGCCCTGCGCGGTCCGCCCGCCGGGGGGCCCGCGGCTACACTGGGTCCTATGCCGGACGCCCTCCCCACCGCCGCCGAGCTCGCCCGCGCCGTGCAGGCGCGCGAAACGACCCCGCAGGCCCTCCTCGAAGCCGCCCGCGCCCGCGCCGAGGCCGCCCGCGACCTCAACGCCCTGATCAGCCTGAACGGGCGCGCGGACGAGCAGGCCGCCCGGGTCCAGGCCCGGCTGGAGGCGGGGGAGACGCTGCCCCTGGCAGGCGTCCCGGTCGTCGTGAAGGACAACCTCAACGTGACGGGCACCCGCACGACCTGCGGCAGCCGCATCCTGGCGAACTACGTCTCCCCCTACGACGCGACCGTGGTGGAGCGCCTGAGCAATGCCGGGGCCGTTACCGTCGGCAAGGCGAATATGGACGAGTTCGCGATGGGGTCGAGCAACGAGAGCAGCGCCGCCGGGCCCGCCCTCAACCCCTGGGACCCGGAGCGGGTGCCCGGCGGCAGCAGCGGGGGGAGCGCCGTGGCCGTCGCCGCGAACGTCACGCCCGTCAGCCTCGGCAGCGACACCGGGGGCAGCGTGCGCCAGCCCGCCGCCTTCACGGGGGTGTACGGCCTCAAGCCCACCTACGGGCGGGTCAGCCGCTACGGCCTCGTCGCCTTCGCCAGCAGCCTCGACCAGATCGGCCCCTTCGCGCGCACGGCGGAGGACCTCGCCCTGATGATGAACGTGATCGCCGGGCACGACCCGCGCGACGCGACCAGCCTCGACGCGCCCCCCGCCTTCCGCGCGGGCACCCCGGACGAGTTGCGAGGTTTGAAAGTCGGCGTGATCCGCGAGAGCCTGGGGGGCAACACGCCGGGGGTGGAGGCGGTGCTGGAGGAGACCCTGGCCGCCCTGCGGGATGCGGGAGCGACCGTCTCCGAGGTGAGCGTCCCCACCGTGCGGCACGCCATCGCCGCCTACTACCTGATCGCCACCCCCGAGGCCAGCTCCAACCTCGCCCGCTACGACGGCATGGTGTACGGCGAGCGCGCCCCGGCCCCCGACGTGGTGACGAGCATGACCCGGGCGCGCGAGCGGGGCTTCGGGCGCGAGGTCAAGCGCCGCATCCTGCTCGGGACGTATGCGCTCTCCAGCGGCTACTACGACGCCTACTACTCCAAGGCGATGAAGGTCCGCCGGTTGATCGCCCAGGACTTCAGCCGGGTGCTGGCGGACGTCGACCTGCTCGTGACTCCGACGAGCCCCTTCCCCGCCTTCCGCCGCGGCGAGAGGACGAGCGACCCCCTCGCCATGTACGCCGCCGACGTGGACACGGTGGCGGTCAACCTCGCGGGACTCCCGGCCCTGAGCGTGCCCGCCGGGTTCGAGACGGTGGACGGGGTGCGGCTGCCCGTCGGCATCCAGTTCATCGCGCCCGCCCTCAAGGACGAGTTGCTCGTCACGCTGGCGGGCGGGCTGGAGGGCGTCGGGGCGGTGCGGGCCGAGGTGGCGCCGGGGTACGCGCGCACGTCCGACCCGGTGGGCGGGTAGACCCGTTCAGCCCAGATTGCGGCGCAGGAAGACCCGCACCACGTCCAGAAACGCCTCCGGTTCCTCCACGAAGGGCATGTGGCCGCTTTCCTCGAAGATGTGAAGTTGGCTCTGGGGAATGCGGGCCGCCATCAGCTCACTCGCCTCCGGCGGACAGGTGCGGTCGTGCCGCCCGGCGAGGACGAGCAGCGGCTGGGTCACCCGGTCCAGGCGGTCCTCCACCTCGATCCCGCCGTACCCGGCCACGCTGAACTGACGCAGCACGTCCGGGGCGTAGCGGGGTCCGGCGGCCTCCACCCGTGCCTCGTAGGCCGCGATGCGGGAGTCGCGCGGGTCGGTGAAGTGCCAGGGCATCTGCTCGTGCATCAGGCGGGCGAGGTCGGCCTCCGTCCGCACGTTCGCCTCGTTCGCCCAGGAGGTCTGCACCTGCTCTCTGAGGTCGGGCGGCTCGAAGCTCTGGAGCCGCTGCGGGATGTCCTCCAACCAGCGGGCGGACCCCACCCCGCAGCAGACGACCGTGGCTGCCGCGGCGCCGGGGTGCTCCACCGCGTGTTGCAGCGCCACGAAGGCCCCGTACGAGTGCCCGAACACGGCGTAGCGGGGAGCTCCCAGCGCGCGGGCGACGCTACCCACGTCGGCGGCCATCTGCTCCAGGGTCCAGGTCTCGGCGGGCGCGTCCCGGTCGCTGCGGCCCTGCGCCCGCTCGTCGAGCAGCACCAGCCGCACGGTGTCCGTCAGGGGGTCGAGGTAGTCCGCGAATTCGGTGTGATCGAGCCCCGGCCCGCCGTGCAGCATGATCAGGGGAGGGAGGTCGGCGGGTCCCCGCAAGACGGCGTGCAGCCGGGTGTCGCCCACGTCGAGCCGCCGAGGTTCGTCCATGCCCCCAGTGTAAGGGGAGCTAGGCCCACGCCCGCACCACCCGCAGCGCCTCCCCGTCCCCGTCCACGACCGCGACGAGGGTACCGTCCAGGGTGACGACGTGCCGCCCCACCGCCTCGTGCGTGGGCCGCTTGCCCTGCCGCAGCTCGCGCGCCAGCCGCTCGTCCGCCTCGATGCGCGGGAAGTCGAGCGCGGCGAGATCGGAAATCCCCTCCGCTTCGGCCAAATTTTCGACGCTCACCGCGTCCGCGAGGTCATAGCGGCCCACCCGTGTGCGGACCAGACCTGCCAGATGGGCTGGAACGCCGAGCGCCGCTCCCAGGTCCCGGGCGAGCGAGCGGAGGTACGTTCCGCTCCCCACTCGGGCGCGCACGAGCAGGGTGGGAAAGTGGCCCAGGGGCGGCGGCAGGGTGAAGGTGCGGCCCTCCGGGTCCGGTGTCCAGCCCGCCTCACCACGGGAGAAGGTGTGGGGTGAGTCCTCCACGCTGGGGTACACCCCCAGCAGTTCCAGCGAGTGGATGACGACGTTGCGGGCGGGCAGGTCGAGTTCGCCCCCCGAGCGCGCGACCGCGTAGGCCCGTTTTCCTCCGACCTGTACGGCGCTGTATTGGGGCGGCACCTGCGTCTGCGGGCCCAGGAAGCCCGCCAGCACGCTCGTGACCTCCGCCTCGGTGGGTGGCGCGACCTCCACCACCTCCCCGAGCGGCCCCTCCGCGTCGAGGGTGGGCGTCCCGGCCCCCAGGCTGATCCAGGCGAGGTAATCCTTGGAGTCGGCTTCCATGAACTGCACGACTTTGGTGGAGTCGTCCACGCACAAGACGAGCACGCCGGTCGCCAGCGGGTCGAGGGTGCCCGTGTGGCCCACCCGCCGGGTGCCCCTCGCCCGCCGCGCCCGGTTCACCACGTCGTGCGAGGTCAGGCGCAGGGGTTTGTCCACGGCGATCACCGGCATGGGAGGCAGGGTAGCAGGGGCAGGGCCAGTGCCTCTCAGGGTTCGGGGGTGCCGCCGCTCCGATCCCGCGGAGTCCCGCCCGGCATACTGGCCGCCTATGCCCCGCGTTCCCCTCATCGAAGTCCTGCGGACCCGGCCCGCCTTCGCGCGGCTGTGGCTGGGGGCGCTCGTCTCGGGGCTGGGGGACACGCTGAGCTGGCTGGCCCTGACGTGGTTCGTGCTGGAGCGCACGGACGGGGGAGCGTCGGTGGGCGTCTTGTTGCTGTGCTTCGCGCTGCCCGCCGTCGTCACGGGGCCGCTGTGGGGCCGGGCCCTCGACCGTGCCCAGCCCGCGCCCCTGATGGGGCTGGACAACCTCGCCCGCGCGGGGCTCATCGCCCTGATCCCACTTCTCGACGCGCTGGGCGTTCTGGAGATGTGGATGGTCTTCGTGGTCGCGGCCCTGATGGGCGCCCTCGCCCCCGCGACGCAGATCGGCGCGCGGCTCTTCGTGCCCGCCCTCCTCCCCGACGACGAGCTGGAGCAGGGCAACGCCGCGTACAGCCTGACGACCCAGGTGCCCACCGTGTTCGGCCCGGCGCTCGCGGGGCTGCTCGTGGCCGCGTGGGGGGCGCCGCGGGCTCTCCTCGTGGACGCGCTCACCTTCGTGTTCATGGCGTGGGCCTTGCGGGGGATGCCGCGCCTGCCCCGGGGCGGACGGACGGAAGACCGGTGGGGAGCGGCCCGCGCTCAGCGCTGGACGCCCACCGTGCTGGCGACCCTGGGGCTCACCACGCTCTTCTACTTCGTGTATGGGCCGCTGGAGGCCGCCCTCCCCGTCTTCGCCCGGGAGGACCTGGGCACCGGGCCGCAGGGGTACGGGGCGCTGTGGTCGGCGCTGGGGGTGGGGAGCCTCTTCGGGACGCTGCTCGTCGGTCTTCTCAGCCGCGCCTTCCCGGTCGGCCTCACCCTGGCGGGCATCATGGCGCTGTGGGGGGTGGCCGTGGTGGGGCTGGCGCTGACGCCGGGGGTGGGCCCCGCGCTCGCCGTCATGTTCGCGGGCGGGCTGATCTGGGGGCCTTACACCGCGCTCGAAACGACCCTGCTCCAGCGCAGCGTGCCGTCCGGGGAGCATGGCCGCCTCTTCGGCGTGCGGGCGATGCTGCTCGGCCCGGCGGCGCCCCTGGGAACGGCGCTCGGCGGGCTGCTCCTGATCGGGTGGCGGGCCGAGTGGGTGATCGCCCTGTCGGGGCTGGGGTGCGTGCTCGGGGCCCTGGCGGCGCTGCCGTGGCTGAGGCGGCGGGGCGCGGAAGCGGGCGAACCCGGCGACGGGCTGAGCCTGGGGCGCCCGCCCCGCGTACACTGACGGGCGTGTTGCGGGCCGCGTTCTGGTTGACGGCGCTGGTGTTCTTGCCAGTCGGGCTGTTCCTGTATTTCCTTCCCCCCACGGCGGCCACCCTGCTGGGGGTCTCGCCGCTGTGGCTCGCGCGGGTGGCGGGCGGCGTGCTCGCCGCGTGGGGGGCCTACCTGCTCGTGGCGGGCGTCCGGGCCGACGAGGGTTCGGTCTTCCCCCTCGCCGCCGGGAACCTCCTCACCGTCGCCGCCCTCGTGCCGCCCGCCCTGCGGCTCCAGGACACCCTGCCCGCTCCCCTGCGCACCGCGATGCTCGCCCTGGCGCTCGCCCTGGCCCTGCTCGCGGTGGTGGCCCTCCTCGCCGTGCCCCCCCGCCGGAGCCGCCTGTGACGGGCCCGCACCGGGCGGGCGGAGCCGAGCGCCTCCAAAAACGCCTCGCGCGGGCCGGGATCGCCTCCCGCCGCGCCGCCGAGGACCTCATCACGGCGGGCCGCGTCACCGTGAACGGCGACCTCGCCACGCTCGGGCGCACTGTCACCCCCGCCGACGAGGTGCGGGTGGACGGCCACCTCATCGAGACCGCCGCCCCGGAAAAGGTCACCTTCCTGCTCCACAAGCCCGCCGGGTACGTCACGACCGCCAGCGACGAGTACGGGCGCCGCACGGTCCTCTCCGCCATGCCCCCGGTCCCCGGCCTCCACCCGGTCGGGCGCCTCGACAAGGACTCGGAGGGCCTGCTGCTGCTCACCACCGACGGCGACCTGACCCTGACCCTCACCCACCCCCGCTACGGCCACGAGAAGGTCTACCGCGCCTGGACGGCGGGGGAGAGGGACCCGGGCGAGGCCGAGCTGCGGCTCCTCGTGGACGGCATCGAGCTGGAGGACGGCCCCGCCCGCGCCCTCGCGGCCCGGCCTGCCCCGGGGGGCGCCCTCGTCACCCTCGGCGAGGGCCGCAACCGCCAGGTGCGCCGGATGCTGGAGGCCCTCGGGCACCCCGTCGCCCGGCTGCTGCGCCTGCGGGTGGGCGGCCTGTGGCTCGGCGACCTCGGCCCCGGCGAGTACCGCCCGCTCTCGGAGCGCGATCTGCACGACCTCCTCCACCCCGCCGAGGTGCCCCGGCGTCTGTGGGAGCGCGCCGAGCGGGAGACGCTGGAGCGGTGGGGGTGACTCGGGGAAGGGTGCGGGGTCCGTGGGAAACTGGGGCGAAGGCTCGAAGCCTGAGCCCGGGCTCCGCTCCCCACGGACCACTTTCCTCTCGCCCTGCTACACTCTCCGTGCGGGGGGGTCCACGGTCGCGCCTCTGGAGACAGGGGTGAGGAAAGTCCGGGCACCGCAGGGCAGGATGCCAGCTAACGGCTGGTCGGCGAGTCAGAGCGCCCGCTTGAAGCGCCACGTCACGCGGGAGGCGGCGAAGCCGAAGGACAGTGCCACAGAAACGAGACCGCCACCTCCAGCGTGCAGAGCGCAGGGCCCGGGCGCGGGCGGGGGTGGTGAGGGTGAAACGGTGCGGTAAGAGCGCACCAGGCGCCCGGGAGACCGGGAGCGCTGGTAAACCCCATCTGGTGCAAGACCCGACAGCGCGGTAGGGACGGCCCGTCCCCGTGACCGCCAGGATGGTCGCTCGAGGCGCGCGGCGACGTGCGTCCCAGAGAGATGACCGTGCCCCGCCCCCGGGCGGGAGACAGAACCCGGCTTACCGCCCCCCCGTACCCACAGAGCCCGCCGCCCCCCTTCCCGTGGGGCGGCGGGTTCAGGCTGGGGAAGCGAGGAAGGAAGGCGGGCCTGGCTCACCCCGCCCGCTCGCTACCTCCTCCGGGCGTCGAGGGCGGCCACCACGAAGCCCGCGATCAGGAGCGCGCCCCCCACGGGCGTGACCGCGCCCAGCCAGCGCAGCCCGGTCAGCGAGAGGACGTACAGGGTGCCGCTGAAGATCACGGCGCCCGCGAGCAGAAGGCCCGGCGCACGCCGCTGCCCGGACTGGAGCCCGAGGGCGATGAGGGCCAGGGCCGCGTACATCTGGTAACGCACGCCCGTCTCGAAATTGGCGAGGGCGCCGGGGCCGAGCCGCTCGCGCAGGGCGTGGGCGCCGAACGCCCCGAGGGCCACGCCGATGGCCGCGAGGAGCGCGCCCGCGGCGGTGGGGTTGAGGCTTCGCATGGGCCGAGGCTACGCGGGGGGCGGGTGGGAGTTTGTCCCCACCGCCCCCCGCGCTTGGCCCGGGTCCGGGTTCAGGGGGTCAGGGCGCCCGGGGTGTTCAGGAGGGCCCGTTCCCAGACGGCGGCGAGTTTGCTGTACCCGCCCGCGTTGGGGTGAACCCCGTCGGCGAGGTCGGCGGGCGTGAGCGCCGCCCCCGCGTCCACGAAGGTGACCTTCTTGCCCTGATCGGCCCGGCTTTGCACGACGCCGGGCAGGGCCGCGTTGAACTGCTGGCCCCGGGCGTTGTGGGTGGCGTCGCGCATGGGCGGGATGGACGCGACCAGAATCCGGGCGTCCGGGCGGCGGGCCGTGATCTCGTCGAGCAGGGCGCCCAGCCGGGCCGGGGCGCCTCCCACGTCGTACCCCTGGATCATGTCGTTCGTGCCGGCCATCAGCAGCACCGTGCTGGGCTGGTGCCTGTCGAGCCAGCCGTCTACCTGTGCCGCGAGCTCGTCGATGCGCCAGCCGCTGCGGCCCTCGTGGTGCGGGTCTGCCAGCTCCGCGGGGCCGTTGCTGAGCGAGCCCACGAAATCGAGCCCGGGCACCTGCGCCGAGAGCTTCTCGAACAGCTCAATGCGGTACCCGCCCGGGATGTTGTACCCGTCGGTGATAGAGTCGCCCAGCGGCATGAGGTGCACGGCGCCCGCAGAGGGGGTCGGGGGAGCGGTGACGGCTGCCCCCGGCCCCCCGCACCCGCTGAGAAACAGACTGAGGGCCAACAAGGCTGAACCGGCGGCGGCCCGAGAAGACCGGCGCCCAAACGAAATCGGCATGGGAACGCTCCTGTGGGGTGAATGAACCTCCCACCGGGACGCTGCCCCGGCGGTCGAGGACCGAATCACGTTGAACGACTCAACGCGTGGACATTAACCCGCCCCCCCTTGAGATGCAATGTTTTGCGCAACTGACCGCATTCCCACCTTTGCCGCGTGCCTCCACGGTGCTCGGAGGCAGAGCAGAAGAGCGCCTCTGACAGGACGCTTTCCTAAGCTCTTCGGTAGAGTTGGGCTGTCTAGACGAAAGCGCCATGTGTCGGTCCGCCCGAACAGGGACTTCCGGGGGTGAGCCAGTTCACGTGGGCTGGTCGCCCGCTTCCGGCGCGGAAGTGGGACGGGGGGGAGGCGTGGCTGGAAAGTGCGGGGGAATTGTGGGAATTGGTGGTAATTCGTGGGTGAGGCTGTTACACTCCGCGCACAGCCCAGAAATTGCGTCCACAGCGCGGGAATGGGCTGTCACACCTGTGAAGTTTCCGGCGCGGGCCGGTGGGTCGCGGGTGGGAACCGAGGAGACTTTGCCGTTTGGAGAGTACCCCTACACCATCGACGACAAGGGGCGCGTGGTCATGCCGCCGCCCTTTCGGGAGTTCGTCGAGGACGGGATGGTGCTCACGCGCGGCATGGAGGGCTGTCTCTACGTCTTTCCGCTGGCGAGCTGGCGGCGGGTCGAGGAGCAGCTCGAGGGTCTTCCGCTCACGGACGCGGCGTCGCGGGCGTTCGTGCGCTTTTTCTACTCCGGCGCGAACAAGGCGCGGCTCGACAACCAAAGCCGCGTGTCGGTGCCGCAGACGCTGCGCGCCTTTGCCGCGCTGGAGAGCGACGTGATCGTGGCGGGCGCCCCCGGACGCCTGGAACTGTGGAACCCGGCCCGCTGGGAGGCCGCCATCCAGGCCGTCCAGAGTGACCCGCCCCAACCCGACCTTCTCGCCAACTTCGTGGCGTGACCAACATGAATATTGCCCCAGGCGTCCCCACCCCAGGCTCCCTCTCCCACACCCCCGTCCTCGCCGCCGAAGTCGTCGAAGCCCTCGCTCCCGCCCCGGGCCGGGTGATCGTGGACGGCACCCTCGGCGGCGCCGGGCACACCCGCCTGCTGCTGGAGGCGGGCGCGCGCGTCATCGGCATCGACCAGGACCCCTACGCGCTGGGCCGCGCCCGCGCCGAGAACCTCCCCGGCCTCACCCTCGTGGAGGGCAACTACCGCGACATGCAGGACCTCCTCGCCCCCCTCGGCGTGACGCGGGTGGACGGCGTGCTCCTCGACATCGGCGTGAGCAGCTTCCAGCTCGACGACGTGGGGCGGGGATTTTCGTATCACACCGAGGCCCCCCTCGACATGCGGATGAGCCAGGCGGGCGAGAGCGCCGCCGACGTGGTGAACACGTCCCCGGAAGAGGACCTCGCCGCGATCATCTACGAGTACGGCGAGGAGCGTCACTCGCGCCGCATCGCCCGCGCCATCGTGCAGGCGCGCGGGGAGAGTCCCATCGAGACCACCGTGCGCCTCGCGGAGATCGTCAAGCGGGCCTACCCGGGCTACTCGAAGGGCATCCACCCCGCGCGGCGGACCTTCCAGGCGCTGCGGATTCACGTCAACGACGAGCTGGGCGCCCTGCGGGGCGGGCTGTCGGCGGCGGAGGCCCTCCTCACGCCGGGTGGGCGGCTCGCCGTGATCTCCTTCCACTCGCTCGAGGACCGCATCGTGAAACGCTTCCTACGGGGCAGTTCCACCCTGGTCCCGCTGACGAAGCGGCCCGTGGAGGCCTCCGGGGAAGAGCAGGCCCGCAACTCCCGCTCCCGCAGCGCCAAGCTCCGCGGGGCCGAGAAGCGGGCCCCGGGGGAGGTGGCCGCGTGACCGCCCGGCTCGACCTCAGCGCCGCGACGTGGCGGGCGCGCGCGATCCGTTACGTGGCGATCTACCTGCTGCTCGCGCTCGCCCTGGTCGCCGCGCGCTACTTCACCCAGGATGTGCGCCCGGACCTGCGCGCCGCCCAGGAACGCGAGGCGGCCCTGACCACCGAGCGCGACGAACTCGAACTGCGGGTGCAGGCCCTGAGTACTCCCCAGCGCGTGCGCGACTGGGCTTTTGCCAACGGGATGCGCCGCTTCGCCGAGGCGCCCAAGACGACCGCCGAACTGACCGGGGTGCCCGCCCCCCGGCCCCTGTCTGCCCGGACGACCGTGGAGGTGACGACCGCATGGAGGTAAAGATCCGCTCCCGCTCCCGCCTGATGCAGCTCATCGCGCTGGTGATGTTCCTGACCCTCGTGTGGGCCTACGCGCAGCTCGAATGGGGTGTTCCGCAGGGGGTGAAAAAGACCGCCGTGCAGTCGCGCGGCACGATCACCGCCTCCGACGGCTCCGTCCTCGCCCGCAGCGTGAACGGCAAGCGCGTGTACCCCCAGGGCAAGCTCGCCGGGCAGGTCGTCGGGATGCTGGGCACCACCGAAGGGCTCGAGGGGCTGGAGTACGCCTACAACCGCCGTCTGGCGGCGGGCGAGGACTTGCGGCTCACCCTCGACCCCGGCATTCAGGCCGCCGCCGAGACGGCGCTGGCGACCGCCATTCCCAAGCACCAGGCCGAGTACGGCTCGGTGGTCGTGCTCGAAACCCGCACGGGCCGGGTGCTCGCCGCCGCGAGCTACCCCTCCTTCGACCCCAACCGCTGGCGCGAGTACAGCGGGGACGACCGCCGCAACCGCCCCTTTCTCGACGTGTACGAGCCGGGCTCAACGATCAAGGGGCTGATCGTGGCCGCCGCCCTGAACGAGGGCCTGACCACCCCGAACACGAAGTACGAGACGCCCATGCACCGCTTCGTGGGGGGCCGCTGGGGCAGCACGATCCGCGACGCCGTGGATCACCCGGGGGAGCTGACGACCCGGCAGGTGCTGCGCTACAGCAGCAACGTGGGCATGAGCCACATCGTCGAGCGTTTTCCCGCGGGGAAGATGCGCGCCTACCTGGGCCGCTACGGCTTCGGGACGGACGTGAGCATTCCCACCGTCATGACGAGCACGGGCAGGCTCCAGCCCCTGCGCAAGTGGGACGACCTCGTGCGCGCCACGAACGCCTTCGGGCAGGGCATGAGCGGCACCACCCTGCAACTCGCCGCCGCCTACAACGCGGTCGCCAACGACGGCCTGTACGTCTCGCCCCGGCTGGTCGAGGGCGAGCCCGCAGGCGAGCGCCGCGAGGTCCTGCGCCCCGGGACCGCCCGCACCACCCGCGCCATGCTCCAGTCCGTCATCGAGGAGGGCATTCCCCACCAGGCGGGCCTCAAGGGCTACGCGCTCGCGGGCAAGACGGGCACCGCCCAGGTCTCGGAGGGCGCCAAGGGGTACGCCGCCGACATCTACGACAGCGTGTTCGCCGGGTTCCTCCCCGCCGACGCCCCCCGCGTCACCGTCGCCGTCATGGTCCACGGCGCCCGCCTCGACTACCACGGCTCCCAGCTCGCCGCGCCCATCTACCGCGAGGTCGCCTCCGAGGTCCTCTCGCGCTGGGCCGCCGCCCCTCGCCCCACCCCGAAAAAGCCCGAGGATCAGAATTGAGAGCGGCGTGAGCGACATCTCATGCTTGGCCTCTGTTTCTGCCATGGGAACATGGTCAGGCTGATTCACCTAAGGCAAGAGAGGTTATGAAAGGACCTCTCCTCCGCTTCTGGCGGCTCCAACAGGGCGAGGGATGGGTCAATTCTTCCTCTACAGCGTCTTGTTGAATGAGAGAATGAGTGAGGACATTAGAACTCGGCTCATCTATGCGACGCCGCCCAGATCGCCGGAACTTATGTTCCCGATGTCGATCTTCCTTGAGAGGGGCACGCTTTGTGAGAAGATTGATCAACTCCACACACAAAGTGCTTAGAAACCCCTCTTAATCTTGGGCGAACGAGACGCGGCCCGAGGGGCCGGGATTCAACTCAATCGACTATGACCGGACGTGCCGGGACGGGCGTTCGCAGGAGTTTCATGCCTTCACAGTTCAAGCGCTGGATGCCCGTCGTCCTGCTCAGCGTGTTCGGCGCCGCGAGTGCCGCCCCCGCCCTTCCTGCCGCCTCTTTCGCCGAGGCGGCGGTGCGTGACGCCCTCGCGCCTGCCGCTCCCGTGGCCCAGCCCAGGGTGCAGGCCCCAACCGCGCGGGTGGCGGTTCCCGCCCCGGTGCAGAGCGCCCGCCCACAGGCGACGCGCCCGCAGCCCACGCCCGCCCAGGTTCGGGAGGCCGAGATCAGCCGGGCCCGGACCCAGGCCGCGCAACAGGCGGCCCAAGCGGCGCAGGCCCGCGCCCGCGCTATTCAGGCCGCCGAAGCCAGGATCGCCCAGAACACGAGGCGCACGGGCCGCAGCGTGATCGCGCGGGCCACGGCGTACAACAGCACTCCCGGCCAGACGGACAGCACGCCCTTCATCACCGCAACGGGGACCCGGGTGCGCAGCGGCGTGGTGGCCCTCAGCCGCGACCTGCTGCGCGTGTTTCCCTACGGCAGCAAGGTCACCGTGGAAGACCTCAGCGGGAGGACGGGCAGCCTGTTGCGCGGTCAGGTCTTCAGCGTGGAGGACACGATGGCCGCCCGCAAGACGAACAGCATCGACATCTGGATGGCGAGCCGCAGCCAGGCGATCCGCTTCGGCGCCCGCCAGGTGCGCATCACCGCCGTGCGCTGAGCGCGGAAACAGTTCGAGAACAGGAGCGTGGGCGGCCCAGGGGGCTCGGCCCACGGCTCCTTTTTGGAGACTGGAGCGCTTGAGGACAGTGAGCGGCAAAGGTGAGGGTCCTTGCCGCCTTGAAATTTTTTGCAAAACGCCCTCCAACCCGGTGCCGCGTCCCCCGGGCGCTCCGGGCCCCTCTGTTATCCTCCCCGGAACGTGGCCCGCACTCCTCCCGACCTCGCCTGGACCCTCGCCCGCGCGCACCTCGCCCGGCGGCGCACCCAGAACGTCCTCACGGTGCTGGGGATCGCCGTCGGCGTGATGGTGCTCATCGCCGCACTCAGTCTGACGAACGGCTTCACCCGGGCCCTGGTGGACGCGACCCTGCGGGCGAGCCCCCACCTCAGTGTCACGGCCTTCGTGCCCACCCCGCGCGACCCGGCGCTGGAGGCCGAGATGCGCGCCGACCCCCGGGTGCAGGCCTTCGTGCCCTTTCTCGGCGACAAGGGTTTGCTCACCCGCCCGGCGAGCGCGGGCCGGGGCGCGGGCGTGGACTTCACCACCCTCTTCGGCGTGACGCCCGACGCGGCGCGGGTGCTGCAACTCAACCCGGAAGAGGGTGCCCTGTTGCGCGGCCTGGAGGGCGGCGAGGTGCTCCTCGGCTCGGCCCTCGCCCGCAGCGTGGGGGCCTTCACCGGGGACGAGGTGCGGCTGCTGAACAGCACCCAGCGCCGCGCGACGCTGCGCGTGAAGGGCGTCTTCACGACCGGGAACTACCTGATCGACTCCGGGTACGCCTTCACCAGCCTGGGGACCCTCCAGCGCCTGCAAGGCACCCGCAACGTGACGGGCTACCAGCTCCGGCTGCACGACCCGGACCTCGCCCCGGCGGTGGGGAGCGAGCTGACCCGCACCCGGGCCTACACCCCGATTCCCTGGCAGAGCCTCTACGGCACGCTGCTCGACCAGCTCGCCCTCCAGAAGCGGGTGATCGGCTTTGTGGTGTTCCTGATCGTGATCGTGGCGGCTTTCGGGATCGCCAACGTGCTCACCCTCGCGGTGTTCGAGAAGACGCAGGAGATCGCCATCCTGCGCGCGATTGGCGCCACGCGCGGGGTGATCACCCGCACCTTCCTGCTGGAGGGGGCGGCGCTCGGGCTGGGCGGCCTGCTGCTGGGCAATCTGCTGGGGCTCGCCATCAGCGCGTATTTCACCGTGCGGCCCTTTCAGCTTCCGGGGGACCTCTATTTCATCACGGCGCTGCCCGTCGAGGTGCGGCTCACCGACCTGCTGTGGGTGAACGCGGTCGGCCTGGGGACCACCCTGCTCGCCGCCCTGATCCCGGCGCGGCGGGCGGCAAACGTGGAACCGGCGCGGATCATCCGGTGAGGGCCGAAGGCGGAAGGCAGATGGCCAAAGGCGCCCCGGCTGGACCTTCCGCTTTTTGCCTTTCGCCTTCTGCGCTCTTGGCGGGGAGTCTAATCCCGGCCTTTAACTTCGGCTGTCCGGAAACAGGGCCGGAGTGTGAAAAAAGCCGTGTCAGACGGGGGTCACCTTCCTGACGGTGGGCTGAATCCCTATTAACGTTCGGCCCCGGCCCGCTCATGGCCCGTCAAGTTGCTCCCCGTAGGCTTCTTGTCGGAGGTACCCATGAAAAAGCTTCTGATGATCCCCGCCGCGATGCTGCTCGGCACCGCCGCCGCGGCTCCCCGAATCAGCGCCCAGAGCATCATCGTGAACCCCACGCAGCCCGACCTCGCGGTGAGCGTGCAGGTGGACCGCGACGCCAGCGGGAACAGCAACCCCACCTACCGGGTCGGCGAGAACATCCGCATCAGCACGACCGTCAACCGCGACGCCTACGTGTACCTCTTCAACGTGGACGCGAACGGGGAAGTCACCCAGATCCTCCCCAACCGCCTGAGCGAGGGCAACTTCGTCAAGGCGAACACCGCGACCGTCTTCCCGGCCCCCGGCGCCAACTTCACCTTCACCGTCGGTGAGGACGTCGGCCTGAACAAGGTCCTCGCGCTCGCCAGCCTGACGCCGCTGAACCTCGACCAGATCAGCTCCTTCAAGACCCAGCAAGACCAGTTCGCCACCGTCACGGCGCGCGGCCAGCAGCAGCTCGCCCAGGCGCTGAGCATCGTGGTCAACCCCATTCCCCAGAACAGTTGGGTCAGCGACACCGCCTTCTTCACCGTGGTCGCCCAGAACCCCGTGCAGACCGGCAGCCTCTTCGTGGGCACGAACGTCGCGGGTGCGACCGTGATCCTCAACGGGCAGCGGCTCGGCGGCGCGAACGTCACCTACACGAACATCCGCCCCGGCACCTACCCCGTGCGCGTGCAGGCCCCCGGCTTCCGCGACTACACCACGACCATCTCGGTCCGTGCGGGCAGCACCACCAACCTGAACGTCGAGTTCGCCCAGGCCGTCACGCCCGCCCCCGTGGTGAGCAACCAGTTCACCCTCTCGATCCGCAGCCGCGTCGAGGGCGCCCGGGTCTTCGTGGACGGCCAGGAGGTCGGCACCATCCGCGGCGGCGTCCTGAGCGTGACCGTGCCCCGCGGTGGCCGCGAGGTCGTCCTGATCGCCCCGGGCTTCCGCACCTTCATCGGCAACTACAACGTCAACCGCGACGCCCAGATCACCATCACCCCCGCCCGCTGAACTCCAACCGAGTCGCCTGGACCCTCACCCCCGCGGTGGGGGTTCTTGCCGTTCCGTCCCCGTCGGCCCGTGGGTGAGGAGGTCATGCAGCACGCGGGCCGTCATGCCCCAGATGTCGTGCCCGCGCCACGGGTAGCGGTAGAGGGGCACGCGCTCGCCGCCCGGGAGGGTGCGCCACTCGGTACCCAGGGGCAGGGCGCGCAGCTCACCCAGGGTGGGGGTGATGATCTGCGCGACCTCGGCGGAGAGGGTGAGGCTTGGAGCGGCGGGAACGCGGGCGAGCACGGGCGTGACGTGAAAGCCGATGGGGGTGAACACATCGTCGAGTTCGCCGAGGACTGTGACCGCGGCGGGGTCGAGGCCCACCTCCTCCTGCGCCTCGCGCAGGGCGCCCCGTACCGGCGTCTCGCCCGGCTCCAGGCTGCCGCCCGGAAAGCTGATCTGCCCCCGGTGGGTCGGCAACTCCGCCGAGCGCACGGTGAGCAGCACGCGCGGGTCGGGCTCGCGGGTGAGCGCCACGAGCACGGCGGCGCGGCGGTACTCGGGCAGGTCGAGCGGGATGCGGGTGCGGCCCCCCACCCACACGGCCCACGGGTCGGCCTGCGCGGCGTCGAGCAGGTCGGGCGCCTCGCCGGGGAGCGTCACTGCACCGCCTGCACGGTCTGCGCGGGCGCCTCGGGGTCGGGCAGCGCCGTGAGGATCCCGTGCGTCCGCTCACGCAGGGCCACCTCGGCGTCCACGCCCAGCCCCCGCGCCCAGGCGACGACCGCCGCGAGCACGTCCGCGACGCCCTCGCTGGAGTCGGGCGCCCCCTGCAAGGCGGCCTCGACCCCCTCGCGGCCTCCCTTCGCGCGCCCGGCGAGTTTCTGGGCCTGCGTCTCGCGGGCGAGCGCTCCTAGCGCGGCGGGCACCCGCTCGGCGGCGCTGCGGGGCCTGCCGCCGCGCTCGGCGGCCTTGATCGCCTGCCAGTTCGTGACCACCTCGTCGGCCCCCGAGACCTGCACCTCCCCGAAGACGTGCGGATGGCGCCGCACGAGCTTTTCGACGATCAGGCGCTCGACATCCGCGTACTCGAAGGTGCCCGCCTCCTCGGCGATGACGGAGTGGAAGGCCACCTGGAGGAGCACGTCCCCGAGTTCCCCGGCGAGCGCCTCGCCGCCCTCGGAGACGGCGTCCACCGCCTCGGCGGCCTCTTCCAGCAGGTAGGGGCGCAGGGACGCGTGGGTCTGTTCGCGGTCCCACGGGCAGCCGTCCGGGGCCCGCAGTCGTCGCAGCGTGTGCAGCAGGTCTTGCATGAGCCATGCTAAGGCCCGGCACCGCGGCAGGACGGTGACGCCGATGGGACGGGTGGGAGGCGATCCCGCTCACGACCCCTTCATGGTGCGTCAGCCATAGTGTGCTGCACTGTTCGTCATGACCTCGCCCGCCCGCCGCCAAGCCCGGACCACCCTCGCCCTCACCGCCCTGACGGGGCTGAGCGCCGCCCTCGCCGGGACCGCGCCCGCCCAGCCCGGCCCCGCCTGGAATGCCGCGAGGCTCAGCACCGCGACCTACGTGATTCTCGACCCGCGCATCGAGGGCAACCCCAATGTGCTCAACCCCGAGCAGCGCGCCGGAATCCTGGGGGCGATGCGGCGCGACACGGGGGGCGCGATCAAACGCCGTTACCCGGGGGCCACCGTCGCCGCCGACCCCGCCACGCCGGGGGCCGTCCGGGTCACGCCCGTCCTCGTCGCGCCGGGCGCCCTGGTGCCCTGGGCCAAGCTCAGCGCCCGCCTCGACTTCGACCTGCCGGGCGGCGAGCGCGTCAGCCTCAACGACTCCTTCGGCCTGCTGGTCCTCTGGCAGTACCAGGCCGAGGCCGCGAACTACGTCTACGGCGAGCTCGTCAAACGGCTCCCGTAGCAGGACCCCGCCGATAGGCCGAACCGGATGACGAATTTCTCACAAAACCCCGCTATCATTAAGAGATGATGTGCGGGGAACAGAGATGAACAGGGCGGCTCACCTTCGGTACTGCGCCTTCGTGAGCGTACGAAAACGCTTGTACTGGATCGTGCCTCTGGCCCTGCTGCTGGGCGTGATCGCCTTCGTGCTCGGCGGTGGGATGGAGCTGGCCCTCGTCACCTTCGGGCTGGCGCTGGTGATCTCCGTGCTGGCGGTGGCGCTCGACTCGGTGCGGCGCCACTCGGGCGACCCGGAGGCGCAGACCTTCCTCGGCTCCTGACGACGGGGGCAGGCGCGGGGGTTGAGGGCCCCTTCACCTGCCCCCTTGGCCGTGTCCGGGCGTGTTAGCGTTCGCGGATGACGCAGAACGATTCGGGTGCCGCCGCGAAAAGCGCCTTCGTGACCGGGGCGAGCAAGGGCATCGGGCTCGCGGTGGCGCGGGCCCTGGCGGAAGCGGGGTACGGGGTCACCCTGACGAGCCGCAAGGCAGACGAGGTGGAGGCCGCCGCGCGGGGGATCGGGAAGGGCGCGCGGGGCGTCGTCTGTGACGTGCGCGACCCCCAGGCCCTCCAGCGTGAGGTGGACGCCCACGTCGAGGCCTTCGGCGGGCTCGACGTGCTCTTCGTGAACGCGGGGGTCGGCCACTTCGCCAACGTCGCCGATCTCAGCATCGAGCAGTGGCAGGACGTGATCGACACCAACCTCAGCGGCGCCTTCTACACCGTCAAGGCGGCGATTCCGGCTCTCAAGCGGCGAGGTGGCTACATCTTCACGCTCTCTAGCCTGGCGGGGAGGAACCCTTTCGCGGGCGGCGGCGCGTACAACGCGAGCAAGTTCGGGCTCAACGGCCTCTCGGAGGTCCTGACCCTCGACCTGCGCGGGCACGACATCAAGGTCACGCAGATCATGCCGGGCAGCGTCGCCACCCATTTCGCCGGGCACACGCCGAGCGAGGCGGACGCCTGGAAGATCCAGCCCGAGGACATCGCCCAGCTCACCCTCGACCTGCTGGAGATGCCCGCGCGCACCCTGCCCAGCCGCGTCGAGGTGCGCCCGAGCAGGCCGCCGCAGAAGTGACGGGTTGAAGACGGGCAAAGGGAAGGGGCCGCGCGAGGAGATCGGGCGGCCCCTCCGACTCGACCCCCCGGTGCCTCAGTCGAACTTCACCTCGACCGGGGCGGGCAGGTTCAGCCCCTGGAGCTGCGGCACGATCTTTGCCCGGTCCCCGACGAGGACGAGCACGCCCTGCTCGTAGGGGAGGGCGGCGGGGGCGAGGCGGTTGAGGTCGGCGGTGCCGAAGCGCGAGAGCTGCTCCAGCTCCTGCCCCAGGGCGGAGAAGGGCTTGCCCTGCGTGTAGAGCCCGGCGGCGGTGCCCACCAGCCCCTCCAGCGTGCCGAGGGAGGCCACCGTGTCGGCCCGGCGGGTGGCGGCGGTCTTGGCGGCCTCGTCGGCGGTCACGTCGCCCCGGCGCAACCGGGCGAACTCGTTGAGGAATTCGCGGACGGCGGGCCCGGTCACGCCCGTCTCGACGTTGGCGGTGGCGACGAGGTAGCCGGTGCCCACGTCCTGAAGCAACCCGCTGCCCGCCCCGTAGGTGTAGCCCTTGTCCTCGCGCAGGTTCTGCTGGAGACGGCTGGTGAAGCTCCCGCCCAGCAGGGTGTTCAGGCTCCTCAGGGCGTTGCTGCGCGCGTCCTCGGCGGGCGGCGCGGGCATCAGGAAGCGCACGACCGTCTGGGGGGCGCCGGGCTTGTCCACCACCAGGACCCGCAGCGCCCGGTTGGCGGGGGCGGGAGGAGTCGGCGAGGTGTACGCCGCGCCCGTGTTTCGCCACGTGCCGAGGGCCTGTTCGAGGCGGGAGCGGAACTCCTCGGGCCTGAGGCTGCCCGCCGCGAAGATCGCCGCGTTCTGGGGCTGGAAGAGCCGGGCGTGCAGGGCCTTCACGTCCGCCAGCCGCAGGTTGCGGACCGTGGCCGCGTAACCGCTCAGGGGCCGCCCGTAGGGGTGGTTTTGCCCGAAGAACTCGCGCTGGGAGACGATGCTCGCCACGGTGCCCGCGTTGTCGCGCGCGCGCTCCAGGGCCTGCACGTCCACCCGCTGCACCCGCGCGAACTCGGCCTCGTCGAAGCGGGGGCGAGTCAGGGCGTCCGCGTACAGCCGCAGGGCGGGAGAGAGGTTCTCGGCGGTCACCGACAGGCTCGCGGTGGTGAAGCGGCGTGCCGCCCCCGCCCCGAACTGTGCCCCGAGTTCGTCGAGCGCGCTCTGGAAGCCCCGCGCGTCGAGGTTCCCCGCGCCCTCGTCGAGCATGTCCGCGAGCATCGAGGCGCGGCCCGCCGTCTGGGGCGTGTCGAGTTCGCTCCCGCCGCGCACGACCGTCTGAAGGCTCACCAGCGGCACCGCCGCGCGCTGCCAGTACTGCACCCGGATGCCGTTGGAGAGGGTGAACTCGGTGGGGGCGGGCGGCGTGAAGGCCCGCTGCGGAAAGTCCGCCGGGCGCTGGTCGCGCGGGTTGGGGCCGCTCCGGGGAGTCTGGGGCGCCGTCGGCGCGGCCTGGGGCACCTGGGCCTGGGTCGGAGCTTGGGGAGGCTGGGCCGCGGCTTGGGTCGTCTGCGTCTGGGCGCCCGGCTGCGCCTGAGCCTGGGTCTGGGGGACCACCCGCAGGATCACGCGGTTTTGCGGGGTGAGGACCCGGGCCGCGGTCGCCCGCACGCCCTCCGGGGTCGCGTTGCGGTAACGGTCGAGGTCACGCTTGAAGCCGTCCGGCTGCCCGAAGTAGTAGGCGTAGGCGTTCAGCGAGTCCGCCTTGTCCTCCACCGATTGCAGGGAACTCAGCGTGGCGAACTCGTACTTCTCGACCTGCCGCCTCAGCTCGGCGGCGTCCACGGGCCGCGCGCTGAAGTCGCGCAGCACCCCGTCGATGGCGGCCTCCAGCTCGTCCTGGCTCTTGCCGGGCGCGAGCGTCGCGTCGATCACGAAGACCGACCCGAGCTGTTGCGACTGCTGGTAGGCGCTCACGTCCGACGCCAGCCCCGTCTCCACCACCAGTTTCTGGTACAGGCGGCTCGTCACGCCGTCCGAGAGGAGCAGCGACGCGAGGTCGAGTTCCGCGTCGCCGGGTCCCAGGAGCGCCGGGCTGTGCCACGCCATGACGGTCTTCGCGGCCTGCACCCGGTCGTTCAGGGTAGTGCGCTTTACCCCCTGGAAATTGACGGGCGGCACGGGCTTGCGGGTCACCGCCCTCCCGCCCGGCAGGTCCCCGAAGAGCCGCGCGATCAGCGGTTTCACCACCGCCGGGTCGAAGTCGCCCGCCACCACCAGCGAGGCGTTGCTCGGCACGTAGTAGGTCTGGAAAAAACTCTTCACGTCGTCCACCGTGGCCGCGTCGATGTCCTCGGTGGTCCCGATGGGAATTTGGTAGTACGGGTGGTTCGCGGGGTAGAGCAGGCGGCTCAGCGTCTCGGGGACGAGGCCGTAGGGGGAGTTCTCGTAGCGCTGGCGGCGCTCGTTTTTCACCACGTCGCGCTGGAGGCCCAGCTTCTCCTGGGTCATGCTCGCGCCGAGGGCCTCCATCCGGTCGGCCTCCAGCCACAGCAGGGTGGGCAGGAAGGAACTCGGGCCGCTGGAGTAGTAGTTCGTGCGGTCGCGCGAGGTGCTCGCGTTGTTGCTGCCGCCGCCCGACTCCATGATCGTGTCGAAATTGGGCGCCCGCCTCGTCCCCATGAACATCAGGTGCTCGAAGAGGTGCGCGAAGCCCGAGCGGCCCGCCACCTCGTCCTTGCTGCCCACCCGGTACCAGACGTTCACCGCCGTCACCGGCAGGGTCTTGTCGACGTGCAGCACCACGTTCAGGCCGTTGGGCAGCCGGTACTGCTCGGCGGCGACACTCTGCGCCGCGCCGAGGGAGAGGGTGGAGAGGAGCAGGAGCGACGCCAGCGAGCGTTTCTTCATCTCGAACCTCCGGGAGTCGGGCGAACGTGCGGGAAGGTCAGGTCCTCCGCGCCGGGACGCGCCCGTCGTGAACGGGTGGGTATTCCGGGAGTATAGGACGCCCTGGAGGTGGAGTCCTCTGGGCACGGCGGCTCAGCTCACCATGTCGGCGGTTTGGGAAGACCTGGGCGAGGGCGAAAAGGGGCGGAACCCTTCCTGGGGCATCTGAGACAACAACGGAGTCATGCTGACTTGCAAAGCTGCACCACAGAGCAAAGCGAAGCAGCTAGTCTTCCTTGCCGGGGACCCTTCGCTTTTCTCCGGGTGATGATTTGTTCGTCAATCGCTCCAAATCTCGGTCAAGGCAAGAAACGCGCCTCCTCGGGATGAAGGGGCGCGCCTCCCGCCCTGATGGTCTACAGGCTCTCGCCCACGACCCGTTGCATAACCGCCCGCACGGCGTCGAGTTCGTCCTTGTTGATCGCGTGCCCCAGGCCCGGATAGACGCGGGCGTCCACCTCCGCCCCCTGACCCCGCAGGTGCTCGGCGCTCTCCTGGAAGCGGGTGAGGGGGATGTGCGCGTCGTCGGGCGCGACCCCCATGAAGACGGGCGTGCCGCCGAGGTCGCCCCGCTGGTCCAGCGTGATCAGCCCGCCGCTGAGGGCCACCACGCCGCCCAGCCGCCTCCCCGCCCGGCTGGCGTACTCCAGCGCCAGGCACGCGCCCTGCGAGAAGCCGCCCAGCACGACGTTGCGGGGAGGGATGCCGCGTGCCTCCAACTCGCCCAGCACCCCGTCCACCGTGGCGAGGGCGCGGTCCAGGTGCGGTTGATTGCGCTCCACGGGCGCGAGGAAGGAGAGGGGATACCACGTGTTCCCCTCCGCCTGCGGGGCGAGGTAGGCGTAGGCGCTGAGGTTGAGTTCATCCGCGAGCGTCAGGATGTCGGGCGCCGTCCCGCCCCGCCCGTGGAGGAGCACCATCGCCACCCGCGCTTCCTCCAGTGGGCGGCCCGCCGTGTAGACCTGCACGCCGTCCACCTCGGGCGCCGGTTGTGGAGTAGCTCCCAGGTCCCGCGTGCCGATGGTGACCCCGTACTCGCGGCTGACGATCTTCGGGACGTGCGCCTCAATGGTCGCGCGCCGGGGCTCGAACCACGCGGGGAGCTTGAGGTGCCTGCCGAGTTCCTCCACGGGCTCGTCGTCCGGGAAGCCGGGGGCGTCGGTGGCGATCTCGAAAAGCACGCCGTTCGGCTCGCGGAAGTAGATCGAGTGGAAATACTGGCGGTCCTGCACGGGGGTGGGGCGGTACTCGGCCTGGGTCAGCCCCGCGAGGTACGCCTCCTGCTCGGCGTCGTTCCGGGTCCGCAGCGCGACGTGGTGGATGCTGCCCGCGCCGAAGTTCCCCCGCCCCTTCCCGGGCCGCTCCACCACGTCCACGAAGAGGCCCACGCCCTCCCCGCTGCCCCGGAAACGGGTCCGGGTCCCCTCCGCGTCGGGCTCGCTCCCCGCCTCGCTGAAGCCGAGCTGCCCCACGAGGAGGTCGCGCACCGCCCCCGTGTCCGCGACCCAGGCGGTGACGGAGTGAAACCCCCGCAGGGCGTGCTCCCCGGGAACGGGGCTCGCGGGCCAGGGCTGCACGGGCTGGCCGTCCTCGAAGATCAGCTCCACCCAGGTCCCGTCCGGGTCCTCGAAGGTGAGCACCGTCTCGCCGAAGCGCGTGCCCTGGCGCGGGTCGAAGCCGTGTTCCCGTAGGCGGCCTCGCCAATAGTCCAGACTCTCCCGGGGGGCACTGTACGCCGTCGCCACGACCTCGCCGTTGCCCCGCGTGCCCCTCTTGGCGCCCGGCCAGGGGAAGTGGGTCATGATCGTGCCCGGCTGCCCGGTGAGGTCGCCGTAGTAGAAGTGGTAGGTGCCGGGGTCGTCGAAGTTGACCGTCACCTTCACGAGCCGCTGCCCCAGCGTCTGCGAGTAGAAGTCGATATTGCGCTGCGGGTCCTGCGCCATCACCGTGACGTGGTGCAGGCCCTGCACGGGCGTCGTGCCGGGAATACGGGGAGTCGGAGAAGTCATGTCACTAAGGTATCTCAACGTTAAACGATCTGGTGTGAATTCGGCCAACGCAGTTATCCGTCGACCCGGGCGCGGCCCCGGAAAGTGAGCCGCTCCTCCTCGCGTTCGCGCTCCCTCTCGCCGACGGCCAGGCCGAGCTTGCGGGTGAGGGCGGCAAGCTCGGCCATCTCGGCGGGGTCGAGGACGCCGAAGGCGGCGCGGATGCCGCGCACGTGGGCGGGAAGCACGCGCGCCACGAGCGCCTCGCCCGCGTCGGTGAGGAAGACGTTCATGACGCGGCGGTCCTGGGCGTCGCGTTCCCGGCGCACCAGCCCGTCGCGCTCCAGGTTGTCGATCACCATCGTGAGGTTGCCGCTGGAGCGCAGGATCTTGTCGGCGAGCTGGCGTTGGCTCAGCGGCCCGAGGTGGTAGAGCGCCTCGATCACCCCGAACTGGCTGATCGTCAGGCCGTGGTCGCCCAGGTGGCGGTTGGCGGCGACCTCGACGGCGTGCGCCGCGCGCCAGAGTTTGATGTACGCGTCCAGCGCGGCGCGCTCCTCGGCCGAGCCGGAGTAACGGGTGGGCATGAGTCTATGGTCGGTGCCCCGGGGAGGGAAATCAAGCGTCCGGGGGCGAGCTTTTCGCTCATCGTCCAGACGAGCTGGTCTGGACGCCCCCTGCCTCAGCTCCGCCTGCCCGCCCGGTATTCCTCGGTCGCCAGCCGGATACACGCCGCGACCCCCTGCATCGCCGTGAAGACCTCTTCCACAGGCGGGCGGGTCGGCGCGAGGCGGATGTTGCGCCCCGTCGGGTCCTGCCCCCCCGGATACGTCGCCCCGGCGGGCGTGAGGCTGACCCCCGCCTCACCCGCGAGCTGCACCACCCGCGCCGCCACCGGCTCCGCCGTGTCCAGGCTGATGAAGTAGCCGCCCCTCGGCAGGGTCCAGGTCGCGTACTCGCCGTTCCCGCCCAGTTCCGCCCGCAAGGTCTCGTCCACCGCCCGGAACTTGGGGGAGATCAGCCGGGCGTGGGCCTGCATCAGCCCCTCCAGGCCACCGGGATAGCCTTCTAGGAAGCGGACGTGCCGCGCCTGCTCCAGCTTGTTGGGGCCGATGCTCTGGGCGCCGAGATATTTGGAGAGCCACTTGATGTTGTCCTCGCTGCTCGCCACGAAGCCCAGCCCCGCCCCCGCGAAGGTCACCTTGCTCGTGCTGGCGAAGACGAAAGCCCGGTCGGGGTAGCCCGCGTCCCGGGCGAGCACCACGAAATTCACGGGCTCGTCGCGGTCCTCCCCGAGGTGGTGCACCCGGTAGGCGTCGTCCGCGAAGATCGTGAAATCGGGGGCCGCCGCCTTCACCCCGGCCAGGCGCCGCGCCTTTTCCAAGCTGATCGACTCGCCGCCCGGATTGGAGTAGGTCGGCACGAACAGCACGCCCTTGACGGAAGGGTCCGCCGCCGCGAGGCGTTCGATGGCCTCCACGTCGGGACCGTCGGGCTGCATGGGGACGGTGAGCAGCGTAAAGCCCAGCGTCTGGAGCAGCAGGAAGTGACGGTCGTAGCCGGGGACGGTCACGATCATCTTGGGGCTCTGCGTGAACCACGGCCCGGTGCTGTTCCGCACCCCGTGCAGTTGGGCGAAGGAGAGGACCAGTCCCTGCAATTCCAGGCTGGAGTTGTTCCAGACGACGACGTTTTCCGCCTTCACGTCGAGGAAGTGGGCGAACATCGCCCGTGCGGAGGGCAGGCCCGCCGTGCCGCCCGCGGAGTAGTTGCGCAGGTCCTGGCCGTCCATCTTCAGGTCGCCCTCGCCGAGGACGGTGAGCAGGCCGTTGGAGAGGTCGAAGTCGGCGTCGGAGGGCTGGCCGCGCTGCATGTTGAGCCCCAGGCCGCGCGCCTTGAAGGCGTCGTAGGCCGCCTGGGCCGCCGTCAGGGCGTCGCTCGGTTGCCCGGAGCTGGGTTGCACCGTGTCGGTCGTCATGCCCCCACGTTACCCGCGCCGCCCCCACCGGGGGAGGGGGGTTGGTTAGCGGGGCGAGGCGAGGGGGGGCGCTGCTACACTGCCTGCGTCCGCTTGAACGCGGTCCTTTCAAATTCCCGCCTTTGATCCCGTCCCTTTCCGGCATCACCCAACAGGAGAACCCACCATGCAGTACGTCGTTTCCCGCCCCCGCGTGGGCGTGTTCATCGATACCCAGAACCTCTACCACTCGGCGCGCGACCTCGTGGAGCGCACGGTCAACTTCGAGACGATCCTGCGCTCGGCCACCGGGGGGCGCGAACTCGTCCACGCCATCGCCTACACGGTCGAGCGCGAGGGCGAGGCGACCGCGCGGCCCTTCATCTACAAGCTCAGCGCGCTGGGGTACAAGGTGCGCCGGATGAACCTCACCCTGCACCACGTCACCGAGGGCGGGCGGGCGATCTACGAGGGCAACTGGGACATGGGCATCGTGGCCGACATGGTGCGGCTGATCGACCACCTCGACGTGGCCGTGCTCGGGAGCGGCGACGGCGACTTCACCGACATCGTGGAGGTGCTTCAGGAGCGCGGCAAGCGGGTGGAGGTCATCGCCTTCCGCGAGCACACCGCCCAGAAGCTGATCGACGCCGCCGACCGCTTCACCCACCTCCCCGACCTCGAAGACGCCCTGATGCCCGCCCGCCAGAAGGCCGAGAAGGTCGCCCGCCCCGAGGAATGAGCGCCGCAGGATGACCGAGCCCGCCCCCACCGACGCGGACGCCGTGCTCGCCCGCCTCGCCTTCGACCTGCCCCCGGAGCGCATCGCCCAGACGGGGGCCGAACCCCGCGACGCCTCCCGCCTGATGGTGGTGGGAGAGAGGATCGAGCATCTTCTTTTCCGCGACCTGCCGGACCTCCTGCGCCCCGGCGACGTGCTCGTCTTCAATGAGAGCCGCGTCATCCCGGCCCGCGTTATGGCCCGCAAGCCCGTCGTCAACGGCTTCGGCGGCGGTCAGGTCGAGGTGTTGCTGCTCAGGGAAGAGGAGGCGAACGTCTGGTCGGCCTACCTCAAACCCGCTAAAAGGGCCGGGAAGGAGCTGTGGCTGGGCGAGCACCAGGCGGAGGTCGTCGGCGTCCTGGAGGACGGCGCCCGTCTCCTCCGCTTCGACCACGATCTCAAACCGCACCTGGACGAGATCGGGCGGCTGCCGTTGCCCCCCTACATCGACGCAGGGGACAGCGACGAGCGGTGGCGCGAGCGGTATCAGACGGTGTACGCCCGCGAGCCCGGCAGCGTCGCCGCGCCGACGGCGGGATTGCACTTCACGCCCGAACTCCTGGCGCGACTGGACGAGATGGGCGTCGAGCGGCATACCCTCACCCTGCACGTCGGCGCGGGCACCTTCCGGCCCATCACGGGCAGTGTGGCCGAACACGTGATGCACGCCGAGCGGTACGCCATCGGCGAGGGGACGGCGCGGGCGATCAACGCCGCGAAGACGGAGGGCCGCCGCGTCGTCGCCGTGGGCACCACGACCGTCCGTGCCCTGGAGAGCAGCGCGCAGGGGGACGGCACTGTCAACCCCGGCGAGGGCGACACCCGCATCTTCATCACGCCGGGAACGCCCGTGCGGGTGCCCGACCTGTTGATCACCAACCTGCACCTGCCCGGCAGCACCCTGATGTTGCTGGTGGCGGCCTTCGCGGGCGAGGCGCGGATCAAGGCCGCCTACGACGCGGCGCTCTCGGAGGGGTACAGGTTCTACTCGCTGGGGGACGCGATGCTGCTGGAGAGGTCAGTGGGGAGTGGGCAGTGGTAAGTGGGCAGGAGGGCCAAGGCTCAGGTTGGAGCTGTCCTTTTCCACTGACCACTCCCTACGAACCACTCACCTCCCGCGTCAGCGTCACCGTCGCCCCCTCCCGCACGAAGCCCAGCCGCGCGTTGACCGCGAGCATGGGCGCGTTGACGCTGTGGTTGCTCGTGCGCGAGTGGGTAAAACCGCGTTCGAGTGCCGCACGGGCGGCAGCGAGCTTGAGGGCGGAGGCGAGGCCGCGCCCCCGCCATGCGGGCAGCACCCCCGTCAGCCCGTTGTGAAGGGTGCCGGGTCGGGTGGGGATGGGCAGGTGCAGCTCGCTCAGGCCCACCCACTCGCCCTCCGGCGCGACGGCAATGAACAGGCCCGCCGGGTTGACGCGGCCCGCCGCCCGGCGCTGCCAGAGTTCGAAGGGCCACACGCTGACGGGCGTGGTGCTCGGCACGTCGCGCAGCAGGGCGGCGATGAGCGTGTAGAGGCGGCGTTGCTGGGCTTCGTCGAAGTCGCCCAGCTCGCTCAGGGGCCGGATGCGGACGCCTGCCGCTCGCGCGCCTTCCCCGTACCGGGCGAGACCGGCGAAGTCGAGCGTCCGCAGGTCGAGGGTGCTCGGCCACATGCGGTCATGTTCGGCGTAGCCGCGCGCTTCCAGAAAAGGCCTCTCCCACCAGTTCTCGCGCACGCGGGAGACGAGGGTGTGTGCCCCCTGACCGAGGGCCGCCGTCTCCGCGTGGGTGAGCAGGGCTTCGGCGAGGGGACCGCCCGCTCGCTCCGGCACCGCCCGCACAGTCACCTCCAGCCAGCCGGGGTGGCCGTCCATCCGGGGCACGCCCGTCTCGGCGAGGCCCACGATCTCGTCTCCGGCCAGGGCCAGGGTCCGCCGGTGGAACTCGCCCTCTACCCGGCCCGCGTCCTGCCGCTCCAGGTCCTCGGGGGCGACGGGCGACTCGGGGTGCGCGGCGGTCAGGAAGGCGGCGACCCGAACGGTGTCGGCGGGAGTGGCAGGGCGCAGCGTCACGCCAGGGGGGAGGGGCGGACTCGTTTCGACCGGGCTGGGCGCGTCCATGCGGAAGTCCAGCACACCCGCCCCGCGCGGCGCCATCCGCCGTTTGGCGGGGGAAGTGGGGGGCTTTGACCCGGCAGATGTGCCGCCCTCTCATCCCGCCGCTCTCTATACTTCCGGCCATGACCACCCTCCAAGGCGCGCCCGTCCAGAGCGACAATCCGCTCCTGAACGTCGGCTTCCGCATCCCCTTCGACCGCATCCGGCCCGAGCACGCCGAGCCCGCCGTGGACGCTCTGCTCGCGGCGACCCGGGAACGGCTGGAGACGCTCGCGGGGGCGGGGGAGCGCGACTACGCCAACTTCATGGCCGACCTCGACACGCTCACCGAGGGGCTCGACACCGTGCGGGTGATCGTCTCGCACCTCGACAGCGTGGTGAGCAGCCCCGAGTGGCAGGCGGCCAAGCGCGCGATCCTGCCCAAGGTGACCGAGTTCTACACCGGGCTCAGCCTCCACCCGGGGCTGTGGGCGGCCCTCAAGGGCTTCGCGGAGACGGAGGCGGCCCGCTCGCTCGACCCTGTGCGCGCCCGGCACCTGAGGCTCACCATCGACGACTTCCGCCGCGAGGGCGCCGACCTCCCCGAGGAGGGGAAGGCGCGGCTGCTGGAGGTGAACACCCGGCTCGCGCAGGTCACGAACGACTTTTCCAAGAACGTCCTCGAATCGACCGCCGCCTGGGAGCGGTACGTGGACGGGTCGCGGCTGGCGGGTGTGCCCGAGCGCGTGAAGGAGGCCACCCGCCGCGACGCCGAGGCGCACGGCAAGGAAGGCCACCGCCTCACCCTGCACCAGCCCGTCGCCGAGCCCATCCTGACCTACGCCGACGACCGCGAACTGCGCCGCGAGGTGTGGCTCGCCCAGAACTCGGTGGGCACGCAGGAGGGCCGAGACAACCGGCCCCTGGTCCTCGACATCCTGAAGCTCCGCCGCGAGCAGGCCCGCCTCCTGGGCTTCCGCGACTTCGCCGACTACGTGCTCGAAGACCGCATGGCGGGCGGCGGCGAGCGGGCGCTGACCTTCGAGCGCGACCTGGAACAGCGCGTCCGCCCCTTCTTCGAGCGCGAGAACGCCGAGCTGGAAGCCTTCTACCGCGAGCAGGCGGGAGGCGACGCGCCCCCCCTCGAAGCCTGGGACGTGGGCCACTGGGCGGAGAAGCAGCGGCAGGCGAAGTACGACCTCGACGAGGAGGCCCTCAGGCCCTACTTCGAGCTGGACCGGGTGCTCGCGGGCCTGTTCGAGATCGTCAGCCGCGTCTTCGGGATCACGGTGCGCCAGAGCGACGCTCCCGGCTGGCACCCCGAGGTGCGGTACTACGACATCCTCGACGAGGGGGGGACGCACGTCGCCTCCTTCTACACCGACTGGTTCCCGCGGGACACCAAACGCAGCGGCGCGTGGATGAACGGCTTCGTGACGGGCGGGCCCAGAGAGCACGGGGTGGCGCCCCACCTCGGCCTGATGTGCGGCAACATGACGCCCCCCAGCGGCGACACGCCCGCCCTGCTCTCCCTGCGCGAGGTGGAGACGGTCTTCCACGAGTTCGGCCACCTGCTCCACCACGCCCTCTCGCGGGTGCCCGTGCGGAGCCTCAGCGGCACGCGCGTCGCCTGGGATTTCGTGGAGCTGCCCTCGCAGATCATGGAGAACTGGGTGACCGAGCGGGAGGCGCTCGACCTCTTCGCGCGGCACCACCGGACAGGGGAGCGGCTGCCGGACGACCTCTTTGAACGATTGATCGCCGCCCGCAACTACCGCGCCGCGACCGCCACGATGCGTCAGCTCTCCTTCGGGACGGTGGACCTCGTGCTGCACGTCGAGTTCGATCCCGAGGCGCCCGGCGCCGACCCCATCCGGGTCGCCCGCGAGGTGATGGGCCGCTTCTACCCCTACCGCTTCCCGGAGGGCTACGCGCGGATCGCGCAGTTCACCCACCTGTTCTCCAACCCGGTGGGCTACGGGGCCGGGTACTACTCCTACAAGTGGGCGGAGGTCCTCGACGCCGACGCCTTCTCCCGCTTCGCCACGGAGGGCGTCTTCAACCGGGAGACGGGCCGCGCGTATGTCGACGCCATCCTCAGCCGTGGCAACAGCGCCGACGCCGCCGACCTCTACCGCGAGTTCATGGGCCGCGACCCCGACGCCGAGGCCCTTCTGAGGCGCAGCGGGCTCGTGGAGGCTTAACGGAGACCAGGGTGGAACGGTTGACCGGCTTTCCCACGGGGAGGCCGGTTTTCCCTTGCACCCCCCGTGTCCCAGTCGGCTGGACACGGCGAGGAGGACGGGACGGAGGAGGCTCCCCGCCGCTTCTTCCGGCGATAGCGCCCAGGACGTACTTTTTCGGCCCCGAGGCCCGGGCGCGGGGGGGTTAGGCCGCTCGGTTTGCCCGCCTGTGTTCCCCGTGAGGGCAGGGCCAGGGTGGCGTTTCGTGGCCTCACGCCCACGTCACGGAGCGGGAGGACGATCGGGGCATGACAGGCGTTCCCGCGACCGCCCCCCCACCCTCCACCCTCGTCGCGGACGCCCCCGTCGCCGCCCGGCGCACGGGGCGGCTGACCGCCCTGGATGCCTGGCGGGGCCTCACCGTCCTCCTCATGCTGCTCGTCAACAACGTGGCGCTGGGGGGGCGCACGCCCGCGCAGCTCATCCACGCGCCCTTCGGCGGACTCACCCTGACCGACCTCGTGTTCCCGTGGTTCCTCTTCTGCGCGGGGGCGGCGCTCCCCTTCTCGCTCGCGGCGATGAGCCGGGCCGGGGTGACGGGGTGGGCGCGGGTGCGGCGGCTGCTGGGGCGCGCGGTGCTCCTCTACCTCGTGGGCGCCTTCGTCACCAGCGTGACGCTGGGGGCCTTCTACCTCGGGCTGGGCGTGCTGCAACTCATCGCGCTCGCCACGTTCTGCGGGGCGCTGCTGGGGGGCCTGCGCGGGCGCTGGCAGGCGGTCATCGCCGCCGGGCTGCTCGTCGGCTACGGCGCCTTCCTGGCCTACACGCCCCACGCGGCGGGCATCGGCGTGATCTCCGAGGCGGCCAACCCGGTGCAAGCCGTGAACGACACATTGCTCACGCCGCTGGGCCTGCGCGGGCTGGTGTCCGTCATCCCCACGACTGCGCTCGTGCTGCTGGGGAGCCTCGCCGCCCGGCCCCTCCAGGCCCGTGACCAGAAGGCACCGCTGCGGCTGCTCGTCCTGGGCGGGGTGCTCACCGCCCTGGGGTACGGCTGGGCGCTGAGCGGACACCTGCCCTTCGCCAAGGCGATCTGGACGCCGCCCTACATCCTCGCGAGCGCGGGGCTCGCCACCCTGGGCATCCTCGCCTTCTATCTCCTCGCCGACGCGGGGCGCTTCTCCCAGGGTCAGCGTCTGCTCGCGCCGCTGACCATCCCGGGCCGCAACGCCCTCGCCGGGTACGTCCTGCCCATCCTGCTCAAAGTGTGGGTGCTCCAGGGCCTCACCGTGACCTGGGCGGGCAAGGCGCAGCCCATGGGCGCGGCCCTCCTCAGCCTCGCGCGCACCCACCTCGGGGCGCTGGCGGGGGGCTGGACCTACACCCTCGGGTACGTGCTCGCCGCGTGGCTGGGGCTGGCGTGGATGGCGCGGCGGGGCCTGATCTGGAAGCTGTGACTGTGACGGGGTGGAGGCCCCGGCTCGTTTTGGCGTGACTCGCGTGTGAAGCCCAACGTTCGGGGTCCCCACCCGGCCCCGGTTCGCCCCCTTTCGTCCGGTCTCCCATTCCCCCGAGGTGTCCCATGCGCCGACCGCTGATCCTCTCCGCCCTGGCCCTGCTCTCCCTCGCCTCGCCCTCCGCCGGGGCCACGCCCGCCCCCGCCTCCCTCACGTATGGGGGCGCCAACTTCCGGGCGCTCGCCGCCGAGTCGTACCGGCTGGCGGGGCTAACGGGGTCCTTCGAGCCCTGGCTGCCGAACGCCTACGCCCGCGCGGGGGTGCCGCTGGGTGGCGAGCGGCGGTCCCTGACGGCGGCCCTCGACGCCCGCAAGGCCGCACTCGCCTCGGCGCGCGGAGCGGAGCGTGACCGGCTGGCCCAGGGCACCGCCGCCTGGGCGCACCGCTTCATCAAGAAGGCGGTGCCGCGGTTCAGCCTGGAGCGCGGCTTCGAGTTCGCCAGCATCGCGGGGGCGGGCGAGCGGCAGTGCCTGCTGCAAAGCGTGGTGATCGCGGGACTCCTCCAGCGCGTCGGCCTGGACGCCGGCCTGGTGATGGTCTGGAAGAGCCAGAGCGGGCAGGAGAGCAACCTGGGCCACGTGACGAGCGTATTGCGCCTGCCGTCGGGCGCGGGGGACGTGCAGGTGGACGCCAGCGAGCCCGAGCCCTTCGCCCGCCACCAGGGGGTCCTCGCCTGGGCGGACGGGGGCTACCGCTTCCTGACCCCGCGCTTTGGCGGCGACGTGATGACCGCCTACGCCCGGGCCGACGGCAAGGGCAACGTGAAGGCGTCCGCGCTCACCTTCCTCGACCTGCCCTACGTGCGCTCGCAGTTCAACTACTACCGCGGCGAGCGGGCGCCCGGCGGCTTCCTGGGCACCGGCACGGGCAAGGCCACCCCGGAGGGGCTCAGGGACAGCGAGCGCTTCCTGCGCGCCGCCCTGCGTGACAACCCGCAGAACGCGCTCGCGGCGGGGGTCCTGGGCAGTGTGCAGCGCAAACAGGGCCGGGAGGCCGAGGCGCGGGCGCAGTACCTCGCGGCGGCCCGGCTCTACGCGGCGCAGGGTCACATCCCGGCGACCATGGCCGTGAACCTGGCCTGGGCGACGGGGAAGACCGGTCAGGCGGGCGTGGGCGCGGCGGGGGTGCGTTGATGCGCGTGTGCTTGCGTCCCCTCGCCCCGCTGTCCGCCCTGCTGCTCGCCGTCCCGCTCGTCTGCGCCTCGAACGCGCAGACGCCGGGTTCCCGGCCCGTCCACGCCCAGGCGGCCCCGACGGTGCCCGGCGAGGTCCAGCCCGTCGCGCCCGGTGTCCGGCCCGCGCCGGGCGTGCCCACCCTGACCCTGAGTCCGCCCGTGCCGGGGGTCGAGCGGGTGGAGTACCTCGGCAACGGCTACATCGAGGTCGCGCACGCCGTCCTGACCCTCACGCCGGAGCAGAGGGCGGGGGCGCGGCTCCTGATGGGCACCGTGGCCCGCCGGGTCCTCGCCGCCCGGCCCGGGCTCGCGGAGGTGGACCTCAGCGTGTACGACAAGGCGACCTACGGGGGCTTCGGCGGGCCGCCCCCGCTGCTGACGGCCTCGGTGCCCCGGGCGCGGCTGGGCGACTTCGAGGGCTGGGTGAACGGGCAGGGCGGGTACGAGCGCGCGTGGGTGGGTCCCGGCACCCTCCCCACCTTCCGGGCCCCCGACCGCGTGCGCGAGACCACCCAGCCCCTCACCCCCGCGGCGGGCGCGAGCCAGGCGGCGCAGAACCGGGCGGACCTGGGGGTGACGACGGCGCGTGTCCTCGGCGGGGTGCAAGGCGGGCTGCTGTTCAAGGGCAGGCGGGACGCCGGACGCGTCGCGGCGCTGACCTTCGACGACGCGCCGCACCCCCTGTACGAGCCGCTGCTCCTCGACCTGCTGCGGCGCACGGGGGCCCGGGCCACCTTCTTCGTGATCGGGCGCAACGCCCAGGCCTACCCCTACTTCGTCCGCGACATGGTGGCCGGGGGGCACGAGGTCGGCAACCACACCTACCACCACGTCCGGCTGCCGCCCCTGAGCCCCGGGGACGCCGCCGAGGAGCTGCGCCTCGCCAGCCAGACCATCACGTCCATCACCGGCCTGCCCGTCCGCTATTTCCGCCCGCCGGGGGGCGACTACACCCAGGAGACCCTGAGCGCCGCGCGCAGCCAGGGCCTCGTCACCGTCTTCTGGACCGACGACCCCGGCGACTTCGCCAACCCCGGGGACGCGGTGCTCGAATCCCGGCTGCGGCGCAACCTCCGCCCCGGCGGCATCGTCCTCCTGCACGACAACGCCCCCGAGATGCTGGGCGTCCTGCGCCCCTTCCTGCGTCTCGCTGGCCGCGAGGGCGTGGTGCTCACGACGGTGGGCGGCTTGCCGAAGTAGCCGTCGGGCGAAGGCGGAAGGTCGAAGGCCCAGGGCTCCAGGGACTCGTCCTTGGCCTTCTGCTTTCCGCCCCGATCCCTTGCCCTCCAGCTAGCGCGCCGTCCACCCCAGGTCGAGGTCGAGCACCGCGCCCGTCATGCCCCAGGCGGCGGGGCTGGCGACGTAGCTCGCAAGCGCGGCCACGTCCTCCGGGTCAAGGAGGCGCTTGATGGCGGCGGCCTCCAGCAGGACCTTGCCCTCGACCTCCGCCTCGCTCATGCCGCGGGTGCGGGCCTGGTCTCTGATCTGGTTTTCCACGAGGGGTGTGCGGACGTAGGCGGGGCAGATCGCGTTGACGGTCAGGCCCTGGTCCCCCGCCTCCAGCGCCGCCGTGCGCGTCAGGCCGACAAGGCCGTGCTTGGCGCTGATGTAGGCGCTCTTGTAGGGGCTGGCGACGTGCCCGTGGATGCTCGCCACGTTGATGATCCGGCCCTGCCCCGAGCGGGTCAGGTAGGCCCAGGCGTACCTGCTGAGCAGGAAGGGGGCGGTGAGCATCACGTGCAGCATGGCGTCCCAGGTGTCTTCCGGGAACTCCGCGATGGGCGCGATATGCTGAAACCCCGCGTTGTTCACGAGCACGTCGAGCCCGCCGAGAGAGGCGACCCCCTGCTCGACCGCCTGAAGACAATCGGCGCGGCGGGTCAGGTCGCCGGGGATGAAGGTCAGTCCGTGCTGAGAAGCGACCCCGCGCGCCTGGGGCCGGTCGAGGTCGAGCACGGCGACCCGCAGGCCGTCACGTTGCAGCCGCCGCGCGATGGCGAGGCCGATGCCGCTCGTGCCGCCCGTGACGAGGGCGGCGCGGGTTTCAGGAGAAGTCATGCGCGGAGTGTAGGGGGAGGGCGTCACGGCGCGGTTGCAGTGCTGGGACCCGGTGACGGAACGAGGAAGAATGGCCTCGCCTCACGCCTCGTCCCTCATCCCTCCCGTCAGCGCCCGGTACAGCCCCTCCGTCTCGGGCAGGGGCGTGAGGCCCAGCTCTGCGAGGGCGGCGCGCAGGGCGTGGTAGACGCGGGCGGCGGCGGCGGGGTGGGCGCGGGCGTGCCAGGCGCGCATCAGGGCGCGGGCGGCGGGCTCGTGGGCAGGGTCGAGGGTCAGCGCCCGCTCCGCCAGCCGGGCGGCGAGGTCGGGCTGACCCGCGCGCAGGGCGTGATCCGCCTCCGCCGCCAGGGCCTCGGGAAGCCGGGCGGCGTAGCGTTCGGCCTCGGCCTGCACGCCCTCCAGGTCGCTGTCGGCCACCCTCCCCGGCAGGGCGAGCAGGGCCTGCGCGCGGCCCGGGGCGCCGGGGGAGGCGTCCAGGTGCGCGCGGGCCTCCCACAGGTCCACGCTCAGGTCGGGCCCGCCCCGCAGCCGCAGCCACTCGCCGCGCTCCAGGAGGGTGCCGCTCGCCACTCCCTCTTCGAGCACCTGCCCCAGCGCGTGCAGGGTGACCCGGAAGTTGCGCTCGCCCACCTGGGGCTCGGCGCCGGGGAAGAGGGCCTCCTGCGCCGCCTCGCGCGCCAGCCCGCCCTCGTGAACGGCGAGCAGCGCGAGCAGGTCGCGGGCGCGGGCGCGGCCCCACTCGCGCGCCGCCCCGCCCCCGCGCGTGACCGCCACCCGCCCGAGCACCTGCACCCGCACCTCCACCCCGGGCACCTCCTCCGGGCGGGGCAGGTGCCCGTACCCCAGGGCGTGTGCGACGGGAAGCAGCCCGGCCCCGGCCTCCGGCACGTGGGCGGCGAGCCGGGCGAGGAGCGCGGCGCGGGCCGCCCGCCCCGGGGCGGGGGAGAGCAGCGAGCGCCGGGCGAGCAGGAAGGGAAAGGCGGTCACGGCCCGCGCCGCCCCGGGGGCGTCCCCCGCCCCCCCCGTCGCGGCGTACAGCGCGAGGGCCGCCGCCCCCGTCCCGAAGGTGTCCCCGCAGGCGGTGAAGACCGCGTGCGCCGCTTTCAATCCCGGCAGCGCCCCCGCCGCGTCTCCCCCGTGCAGCCGCCCGAGCGCCGCCGTGAGCCGGGTCAGGCCCCCCACGTAGCGGTCGCCGCCCGCGTGGGCGAGGGCCTGGGCCTCCTGCTCGGCGGCGGGGGCGGGGTGACCGGCCCACGCCTCCAGGTAGGCCAGCCCCAGGCGCGGCTCGACCTGGAGGCGCGGCACCACGTCCTGCGCGAGGTCGAGCGCCCCCTCGTAGGCGGCCCGCGCCTCCCCCTCGCGTCCGGCGGTCACTTCGGCGTGCCCCAGCCGCGCCAGGGCGAGCGAACGCACGAAGCGGCTCTCCAGCCTTTCTCCCTCGGCCAGCCCCTCGCGGGCACGGCGGGCGGCCTCCTCCGGCTCGCCGAGGACCGCGTGCAGGAAGCTGGCGAGGAGCAGGCCCTCGCGGTGGTTTTGCGCCGCCCGCGCGCCCCCCGTCTCCCCCCGGGCCGCGTGCAGGGCGAGTTCCAGCGCGTCCCCCAGCCGCCCCGAGCGCAGGGCGTACCGTGCGCCGCCCGCCAGCCCCGGGTGCAGCGCCAGCGCCCGCGCCGGGTCCCCCGCGTTGAGGTGGTTCTCCGCCCGCATCCGCTCCACCCGCGCCGCCTCCGCCCCGCCCGCGAGGTCCGCCGCCGTCTCCAGCGGCCCCCACGCGAGGTCCGGCTGCACGGTGTCGAGGGCCACCTGCGCCTCCCCGAGTGAGCGTGCCAGGGGCCCCGCCCGCCCGTAGGCCGCCAGCGCCTCGGCGTACCGTGAGGAGAGCCGCAGGGCGTCCCCCGAGAGGGCGTGCAGCTCCGGCGTCCACGCGGCGGGCGGCACCCGCGCGAGGCTGCGCTCGACCAGGGTGACCCGGCCCCCGTCGAGCCAGCGGCCCCCGTGCTCGGCGAGGAGTTCGGCGGCCCGGGCCGTGTTCACCGCCGCGAGGTGCGCGGCCAGAGCCCGCCGGGGCCGTTCCGTCCGCTCGAAGTAGGCTGCGCCGCGCGCCGCGACGCTCTGCGCCTCGCCGGGGGCGAGCAGGCCGCGCAGGTGCGCCCGCAGCAGGGGGTGGGCGCGGAAGGTGTCCCCCGTCCGGGTCAGGAAGGTGCCGCCGCTCGCCAACGCCCCCAGCAGGGTGCCCGCCTGCGTCTCCCCCAGCACGTCCGCGAGGAGCTCTGGCGTGAGTTCCTCGAAGACGCTCCCGCGCGTGAGCAGCGCCCGCAGGCTGGGGTCGAGCGGCCCCAGCACCTCCTGCGCGAGGTAGGCAAAGAGGGTGCCGAGCTGCGCCTCCCCCCCGTCGAGGTCGGCGAGCGCCGCGAGGGGCACCCGCCCCTGCGCCGCCGCCTGCGCCAGAAACCGCGCCGCGATGGGCCACCCCTCCGTGACCGCGTGCGCGAGCCGCACCTCGGCGCCCGTGGCCCGCACGCCCTGAGAGGCGAACAGCTCGGCGAGCTCGGCAGGGGTGAACGCCAGGTCGGGGGCCGAGACGCGTGTGAGGTCACCGCCCAGCTCCAGCCGGGTGAGGTCGGGGCCTCCGAGCGGCGTGCGGGAGAGCAGGGCCACCCTCCCGCCCAGCACCTCGCGCAGCATCCCCTCGGTGAGCCCCCCGGCGAGGTACTGGGCCTCGTCGAGCACGAGCAGGGCGCCCGACTGGTCGAGCACGTCCGCCACCCGCGCCGCCACCCGCCCCGGGGCCGCGCCCGCGTCGAGCAGCGTCCCCGGTCCCTCGCCCCCCGGCAGCCCCGCCACCGCGACCGCCAGCCCTGAGGCGAGGACCTGCGGGTCGGCGTCGTCCGCGTCGAGGGTCAGCCACGCCGCCCGCCCGAGGTCCGGCAGCCCGGCGGCGAGGGCCGTCGTCTTGCCGTACCCCGCCGGGGCCACCACCGCGACCACCCGCGAGGCCCCCAGCAGGGCGAGCAGCCGGGGCCGCGCCACCGCCCCCCGCACCTGCGGAGGCCGCGCCCGCCGCGAGGAGGCGTGCTCGCGCCAGTCGGTCGTCACGCGGGCCATGCTAGAGCATGGTGGGGAGGGGGCGGAGCAAAGGAGCCGGGCCCGACCGCCAGCCCCCGCTCGGAACCTGTCTGGGAAGTGAGCCGGGCTGCCTCATGCCTGGGGTGAAGACGCAGTTTTTGCCCCTCCTCAAGACGCCTGATGTGCAATAGGGAGATAGGGCGTGTTGGCAGAGTCGTTTGCTCCCTCCCTCCTTGTGGGGGAGGGCTGGGGAGGGGGGAAACGCGAACGCCCTATCAGCGCCCTCCGTCGCCCATAAGAGTCCTTTCCACCCACGCCCCTACAACCCCAGCCACGCCCCCACCGCCGCCGCCCCCAGCACGACCAGGGCGCTGTTCACCCGCGTGCGCCACAGCAGCCCGAAGGCGAGGGCCGCGAGCAGCGCGGCGGGCCACGAGGTCACGGAGGTACGCGCCAGCACCAGTGCCCCGGCCAGAATCACCCCGCCTCCGAAGGGCAGCAGGGCATTCCGGAAGGCGACCACCCACGGCTGCGCGCTGTGCCGCTGCCACACCAGGACCGCCCCGGCGCTCAGCAGCGCGGTCGGGCCGTAGAAGCCCAGGGTGGCGGCCAGGGCGCCCGGCAACCCGGCGGCGGCGTACCCGTAGTGCGTCACGGCGAGCATATTCGGCCCCGGCATGAGCTGACCCAGCGCAAACCCGTTCGCCAGCGTCCGCGCGTCGATCCAGCCGTGCTGGAGCACGAGGGCCCGCTCGATCTCCGCCACGTTCGTGCCCCCGAAGCTGATCAGCCCCAGCCGGGCGAAGGCGAGCAGCAACTCCCAGAGGTCGACCGGATCGCCCGTCATGGCCGCCCGCCTCCCCGGGGCCGGTGGATCAGCAGCCCCGCCCCCACGAGCACGAGCAGCACGGGCAGGAGGTCGAGCCGCCACACCCCCAGCGCCAGGAAGGCGAGCACCGTCACCGCCGGGCCGCCCCGCACCCCCCACCCCACCCGCACGACGGGCAGCGCCGCCGTGAGCAGCACCGCGAGCGCCGCGCACGCCGCCCCGTGCAGCGCACTCTCCAAGGCGGGCGGCAGGCCCCCGGGCCGCCCCAGCGTCAGCGCGCTCACCGCGAGCATGGCGATCAGGCCGGGTGTGAGCACGCCCAGCGTCGAGGCCACCGCTCCCGTCCGCCCGCCCAGACGCGCCCCCACCATCGCCGCGAGGTTCACCGCGTTCGGCCCCGGCGTGAGCTGCGCGAGGGTGAAGGTCTCCGCAAAATTCTCGTCCGTCATCCACCCGCGCGACGTGAGGGCCCGGCGCGTGTGGGCGGGCAGGCCCCCGCCGATCCCCGCGAGCGCCACGCCCACGAACATCCGGGCGAGGGCGAGCGGGGTGGGGGAGAGGGCGGGTGTGGTGGGCGGGTCGTCCTCCGGCGCGGCGGGGTGGGCGCGGGTCATGTCCGGAGGGTAAGCCTGCGCCCGCCGCCCCTGCCCGTGACTGGCGGGGGAACAGACGCGCACGCAACGCACGAAAGGGTGGCGCCGGGGCTCAGGCCAGCTCGCGGGGGGTCGGCACGGCTTTGCAAGCAGCTCGGCGAGTCTGGAGGCGAGCGGGCAGCCGGTGAAAGGCGTCCGGTGGGTGTCGGGCTGTTTCCCCGAATCCGAGCGGACCGGGATCAGGCGTTCCTGGTCCGGGCTCCAGCCGGGCGGCCCCCCGCCCCGTCCGCCGCGCGGCTCCGTTCCGTCCCCGCGTGCGCCAGCCAGATGGTGTGGTGGGCGCCCTTGCCGGGGCGGGCGCGGACGGTGTGGACCTCGGCCCGGAAGCCCGCCCGGTTCAGGCGGGTGGTGAAGCGCGGCTCCGGCGTCGCCGACCAGACCGCCAGCACGCCGCCGGGCCGCAGCGTGCGCCGCGCGGCGGCCAGCCCCTGCGGCGAGTACAGCCAGTCGTTGCCGTGGTGGGTCATCCCCTCGGGGCCGTTGTCCACGTCGAGCAGCACGGCGTCGTAGGCGGCCTGCCCCCGCCGCAGCAGCTCGGCCACGTCGCCGAGGTGGACGCGGGTGCGCGGGTCGTTCAGCGGGTAGCCCGCGCACTCGCCCAGCGGTCCTTTGTTCCACTCCACGACCTCCGGCACGAGTTCGGCGACCGTGACCACCCCCGCCGGGCCCAGCGTCCCCAGGGCGGCGGCCAGCGTGAAGCCCATGCCCAGGCCGCCCACCAGCACGTGCGGCTGCGCCCGCCCCGCGATGGCCGCGCAGGCGAGGTGGGCCAGCGCGTCCTCCGAGGCGTGCTGGCGGCTGTTCATCAGTTCGCTGACGTACCCGGAAATCTGGATGGAAAACTCCGGCAACTCGCCCCGGCGGTACAGACACAGCGACTGCCCGGTGCCGGGGATGGGCGCGCGGCCCAGGGGCTTCCAGGGGATCACGCGGGCGTCCGGGGCGGCAGGAACGGGAGACGGTCAGGCATCCGCCGACTCTACCCCTTCGGGCTGTACCCTGACCGGCACAGCACGCCATTTCGCCCATTGCGCCGACCCCCCCGCCGCGTACTCTGGGGCCACCTATGACGACACCCACACCGGACGCCGCCGTGCACGTCCGCGACCTGCGCAAGAGCTACACGGTCCACGACAAGGAGCCGGGCTTCCTGGGCAGCCTGCGCTCGTTCGTCCGCCGCAAGTCCCGGCAGGTCGAGGCCGTGCGCGGCGTGTCCTTCGACCTCGCTCCGGGCGAGGTGGTGGGCTTCCTGGGACCGAACGGGGCGGGGAAGACCACCACCCTCAAGATGCTCTCGGGTCTGCTGCACCCTTCATCCGGCGTGGCGCGGGTGGCGGGCTTCGAACCCCGGCGCCGCGAGACCGCCTTCCTCAAGGGCATCACGCTGGTCATGGGGCAAAAGCAGCAGCTCATCTGGGACCTTCCTGCGCTGGACTCCTTCCTCGTCAACCAGGCGATCTACGAGATCCCCGACGCGCAATACCGGGCGACGATGAGCGAATTCACCGAGGTCCTGGGGCTCTCGGGCATCCTGAAAAAGCAGGTCCGCAAGCTTTCCCTGGGCGAGCGGATGAAGTGCGAACTCGCCGCCGCGCTCCTGCACCGCCCGCGGGTGCTTTTCCTCGACGAGCCCACCATCGGCCTCGACGTGAACATGCAGGAGTCGGTGCGCGCCTTTATCCGCGACTACAACGAGCGGTACGCGGCCACCGTCATCCTCACGAGTCATTACATGGCCGACGTGACGGCCCTCGCCCGCCGCATCCTCGTCATCGACCGCGGCGAACTCGTCTTCGACGGCGACCTCGCCCACCTCGCCGCGCAGGGCAGCGCGGGCAAGACCGTGAGGCTGCAACTGCGGCATCCCGTCACCGAAGCCCACCTCGCGCGCTACGGCTCGGACGTGCGCGTAGACGGATTGACCGCCGAACTCACCGTCCCCCGCGCCGAGGTCAGCGTGCGGGCCGCCCGGCTGCTCGCCGACCTCGACGTGGCCGACCTGACGGTGGAGGACCCGCCCATCGAGCAGGTGATGGGAGAGCTGTTCGGGCGGGGGCGGGAGGTGGTCGGTGGTTAGTGGTCGGTGGTCAGTGGGTGGAGGGCTTCAGCTTTTCCACCCCCCACTCCCCACTTCCCACTCACGGCGCCGGGGGCGCCCATGACCCGCCGCAAGATGAGCACGCTCTTTTCCGTCCACTTCGCCGAGATGACCGAGTACCGGGCCGAGATCATGATCTGGATGCTGTCGAGCACCCTCAGCCTGGTGATGATGCTGGTGTGGATGGCGCAGGCTTCGGCGGCGGCGAGTGGAGAGATTCGCGGCTACTCACCCGCCGAGTTCGCGGGGTACTTCCTCGCCACCTGGGTCATGTCGCAACTGCTCGTCGTGTGGGTCGCCTGGGACCTCGACTTCGCCATCCGGCAGGGCACCCTCTCGCCTCAACTGCTGCGGCCCCTCGACCCCCTGTGGCTGCGGTACATGGACCACCTCGCGGGCCGGATCGTGCGGCTCCCCGCCCTGCTCGCCCTCGCGGCCCTCTTCGCCTGGATCACGGGCGCGCGCTTCTCCAGCGACCCCGCCGCCTACCTCGCCTCTCTCGGCCTCGCCTTCCTGGGCTTCAACACCCGCTTCCTGTGGGAGTATTGCCTCGGCCTCCTCGCCTTCTGGACCGAATCGAGCACCAGTTTTCAGGAGGTGGCGTGGCTCGTCTACGCCGCGCTGGGCGGCATGTTCGCCCCGCTGGCCTTCTACCCCGAGTGGGTGCAGCGGGTGGCGGTCTGGACCCCCTTCCCCTACATGCTCGGCCTGCCCTCGCAACTTCTGGCGGGCAAGGCGACCCTCACCGACGCTGGACGCGGCGCCCTCGTTCTCCTCGTCTGGCTGACCGTCTTCTGGGCCCTGCGCCTGCTCGTGTGGCGGCGGGGACTCCGGCGGTACGGGGCGGTGGGGGCGTGAGGGGGAGGCGGGACGCGGAGAAAGCCCCCGCTGTCCCCCGTGCACTTCGTCCCGCGCACCGGTCTTCCGCCCTCACCGAGCCCCGTACCGGAGGCACTCCATGACCGCCACCTGGCGCAAGGTCCGCACCCTCTTCGCCACCCAGTTCGCCGAGATGACCGAGTTCCGCGCCGAGATCGTCATCTGGATGCTCTCGGGGACCCTGAGCCTGGTGATGATGCTCGTCTGGATGGCGCAGGCGGGGGCGGCTCCGGGCGGACAGATCGGCGGGTACAGCCCCGCCGAGTTCGCCACCTACTTCCTCTCGACGTGGTTGATCTCGCAACTGATGGTCGTGTGGGTCTCGTGGGAACTCGACCTCGACATCCGGCAGGGCACCCTCTCGCCCAAACTGCTGCGCCCGCTCGACCCCCTCTGGATGTGGTACGCCAGCCACCTCGCCGAGCGGGTGGTGCGTTTTCCCCTCTTGATCGGCCTCGTCGCCCTCTTCGCGTGGCTCGCCGGGGCCCGCTTCACGACCGACCCCACCGCCTACCTCGCCGCCCTCGGCCTCGCCTTCCTGGGCTTTTGCGCCCGCTTCCTGTGGGAGTATTGCCTCGGGCTGCTGGCCTTCTGGACCGAATCGAGCACCAGTTTTCAGGAGGTCGTGTGGCTGGTCTACGCCGCGCTCGGCGGGATGTTCGCGCCGCTCGCCTTCTACCCGGAGTGGGTGCAGCGGGTGGCGGTGTGGACCCCTTTCCCCTATATGCTCGGCCTTCCCGCGCAGCTTCTAGCGGGCAAGGCCACCTTAGGGGACGCCGGACGGGGCGCCCTCGTCCTGCTCGCCTGGCTCGTCGTCTTCTGGGGGCTGCGGCTTTTCGTGTGGCGGCGCGGGCTCAGGAAATACGGGGCGGTGGGAGCGTGAACGGGTTGGTGGTCTGCGGGCAGTGGTCAGTGGATCGGGGGCCTGTCTTTCTCCACGCCCCACTCCCCACCTCCCACTCACCGCGCCGGAGGCGCAAGTGACCCGCTACCTCCGCCTCATCCGCATCTTCACGGGGGCGACCCTCGCCGCGCAGCTCGAATACCGGGCGAACTTCGTGGGGGCCGTGCTCGCCTCGCTGGGGGAGGTCGGCGTGGCCCTGCTCGGCATCGCGGTGCTGTTCGGGCAGCCGGGCACGACCTCGGTGGGGGGCTGGTCCTTCCACGAGGCGCTCCTCGTCGTGGGGCTCTTCACCTTGACGGAAGGCTTCATCAGCGTCTTCATCCAGCCCAACCTCTCCAAGATCGCCGAGGCGGTGCGCACGGGCAGCATGGACTTCACCCTCCTCAAGCCCATCGACGCGCAGTTCGGGGTGAGCACGCGGAACATGAACGTGTTGCGGGTGACCGACCTCCTGATCGGCCTGGGCCTGACCGTCTACGCCGCCTCGCACCTGACCGTGACCCCCCTCGGGGTGCTGGGGGCCGCCGCGCTGTACGTCTCCGCGCTCGTCATCGTGTACTGCATCTGGCTGGTGCTCTCCACGACCGCCTTCTGGTTCGTGAAGACGCAAAACGTCACCGAACTCTTCAACGGCGTCTTCGGGGCCGCCCGCTTTCCGGTCACGGCCTTCCCGCTGCCCGTGCGCGCCTTCCTCACCTTCGTCGTGCCCGTCGCCTTCATCACGACGGTGCCCGCGCAGGCGCTGACCGGGGAACTCACGCCCGCCCTCGCCGTCGCCTCGCCGCTCGTCGCCGCCGTGTTCTTCGTGGGCGCCCGGCTTTTCTGGCTCAAGGCGGTCGGCAGCTACACGAGCGCGAGCAGCTAGGCGCTCTCCCCTCACCGGGCGTCCCCACCGCCCCCCGACCATGAGAGGCCGGGGGATTACATTCACGTTCTGTAAAGGTATGGTGTGAGCTGCCTCAATGCGTGGACGTGGTCGGTCGCCTGCTGGGCCGGGCCGTCAGAGTTTTGTGACGGAAGCCGGCGTGAAATGGCCTGCCCGGACGGTCCCACTTCTTCCAACGAGGCGCGTAAAGGAGCTTGCGATGTTTCCAGTCAACTTCGAGTACAGGCGGGCCCACTCGGCGCAGGAGGCTCTGGCGGTTCTTCAGGAACACGGGGGGGAAGCCCGGGTCCTGGCGGGCGGGCAGAGCCTGATTCCCGCGATGCGGTACCGGCTGGCCCGCCCCGCCGTCCTGGTGGACATCAACCCGGTGCGCGAGTTCGATTTCCTGCGCGAGGAGGGCGGGCAACTGCGCATCGGCGCGACCCTGCGCGACGCCGCGCTGGAGTTCACCCCCTGGGTGGGTGAGCGTTACAGCCTCCTCGCCGACGTGTCGCGGGTGGTGGCCGATCCGGTCGTGCGGCACCTGGGCACCGTCGTGGGCAGCGTGTGCCACAACGACCCCGCCGGGGACTGGACGAGCGCGGCGCTCGCCGCCCGCGCGACCATGCTCGTCCACGGGGCGGACGGGGAGCGCGAGGTCCCCATCGACGAGTTCCTGGTGGACGCCTACACGACCGCGGTGCAGGACGGCGAGCTGGCCGTCGAACTCCGCATCCCCACCCCCGACGCCCGCACCCAGGGCTCCTACCAGAAGATCGAGCGCAAGGTGGGCGACTACGCGACCGCCGCCGCCGCCGTGCAGCTCAGCCTCGCCGAGGACGGCACCGTGCGCGAGGCGGGCGTGGCGATCACGGCGGCGGGCAGCACCGCCCTGCGGGTCGCCCAGGCCGAGGCCATGCTGCGCGGCCAGCGTCCCACCCTGGACCTCCTCCAGGCCGCCGCCGCCGAGGCCGCCACCCTCGCCTCCCCGATGGCCGACGCGCGCGGCAGCGTCGCCTACAAGAAAGACATGGCCCGCGTCCTCGTGCTGCGCGGCCTGAAACAGTCCCTCTCGCGCCTGGGAGTCTCCGCATGACCACCCCCACCAAGCTTCCCGTCTCCATGACCGTCAATGGCCGCGCCGTCACGGGCTACGTCGAGCCCCGCACCCTGCTCGCCCACTTCATCCGCGAGCAGGCGGGCCTGACCGGCACCCACGTCGGCTGCGACTCGTCGAGCTGCGGCTGCTGCGTGGTCCTCATGGACGGCGCCCCCGTCAAGTCCTGCACCGTCTTCGCCCCGATGGCGGAGGGTCACTCCATCCAGACGGTCGAGGGGCTGGCCCAGGGCGGGCAGCTCCACCCCATCCAGCAGGCGTTTTCCGACCAGCACGGCCTCCAGTGCGGCTACTGCACCCCCGGGATGATGATGACCTCCCTCGCCCTGCTCTCCCGCAACCCCGACCCCACCGAGCACGAGATCAGGGAAGGCCTGTCGGGCAACCTCTGCCGTTGCACGGGCTACAACAACATCGTCAAGGCCGTGCAGCAGGCGGCGGGGGCGATGAGCGCGGGCGAGAGCGCGGCGGCGGACGACTGAGCCCGCCTCCCGAAATGTAGAACCGCGCCCTTCACCCGAACGTCAACCCTGCACCCGACTCCGCCGGAGGACTCCTATGGGCATTCCCGATTCCACCCCCGAAAAGCACGCCATCGGCAAGTCCATGAAGCGCCGCGAGGACCCGCGCTTCCTCCAGGGCAAGGGCCGTTACCTCGACGACATCAACCTGCCGGGCCAGCTCTACATGGCGCTCGTCCACAGCCCCTACCCCCACGCCAACATCCTGAACATCGACTCGACCGAGGCCATGAAGGTGCCTGGCGCGGTCGCCGTCGTGACCGCCAAGGAGCTGAACGCCCACGGGGTCGGGCGCCTGCCGACCTTCCACGGTTTCGATACCCAGATGGTCCTCGCCGACGGCAAGGTCCTGTACCAGCATCAGGAGGTCGCTGCCGTCTTCGCCGAGACCCGTGAGGCCGCCTACGACGCCGCCGAACTCGTCGAGGTGGACTATGAGCCGCTGCCCGCCGTTGTAGACCCCTACCAGGCCCGCACGGACGAGGTGGTCATCCGCGCCGACCGCGAGGACCAGACCAACCACATCTTCAAGTGGGAGGTTGGAGCGGAGGAGGAGACCGACCGTGCCCTCGCGGAAAGCGCCCACGTCGTTCGCCAGCACATCAAGTACCAGCGGGTGCACGCTGCGCCCCTGGAGACCTGCGGCTGCATCGCCGAGTTCGACGTGATGGGGCGGCTGAACTTCTACGTGACCTCGCAGGCGCCGCACGTGTACCGCACGGCCCTCTTCCTGGTGACCGGCATCCCGGAGGACAAGATCCGGGTGATTGCCCCCGACATCGGCGGCGGCTTCGGGAACAAGGTGCCCGTGTACCCCGGCTACGTCTGCGCCATCGCGGGGGCGCTGGTGATCGGTCGGCCCGTGAAGTGGATCGAGACCCGCACGGAGAACCTCGCCTCCTCTTTCGCCCGCGACTACCACATGGACATCGAGCTGGGCGCGGACGCGGGGGGCAAGATCACCGCCCTGAAGGTGAACACGGTCGCCGACCACGGGGCCTTCGACGCCGCCGCCGACCCCAGCAAATACCCGGCGGGGATGTTCGGCATCATCACCGGCTCCTACGACGTGCCGCAGGCGTACGCCAAGGTGGACGCCTACTTCACGAACAAGATGCCCGGCGGCATCGCCTACCGCTGCTCGTTCCGCGTGACCGAGGCCGCCTACTGCATCGAGCGCGCGATGGACATCCTCGCCGACGACCTCGGGATGGACCCGGTGGAGTTGCGCCGGAAAAACTTCCTGCGCCCCGAGCAGTTCCCCTACGCCTCACCCCTGAGCTTCACCTACGACAGCGGCGACTACGAGAAGACCCTCGACGTGGCGCTCGAGAAGATCGGGTACGCCGACCTCCTGAAAGAGCAGGCCGAGAAGCGGGCGCGCGGCGAACTGATGGGGATCGGCCTGAGCTCCTTCACCGAAGTCACGGGCGCGGGGCCCTCCAAGCAGTTCGACATCCTGGGGATCAAGATGTTCGACGGCGCCGAAATCCGCATTCACCCCAGCGGCTCGGGCATCATCCGCACCGGCAGCAAGTCGCAGGGCCAGGGCCACGAGACGACCTGGGCGCAGATCGTGGCCGAGGAACTGGGCCTCGACCCGCAGAACTTCCTGGTGGAGGAGGGAGACACCGACACCTCGCCCTACGGCCTGGGCACCTACGCCAGCCGCTCCACGCCGGTCGCGGGCGGCGCGCTTGCCCTGGCCGCCCGCAAGATCAGGGACAAGGCGAGGAAGATCGCCGCGCACCTGCTCGAAGCCGACGAGCACGACGTGGAGTGGAAGGACTACAAGTTCCAGGTCATCGGCGCCCCCAGCCAGTCGGTCACCATGCAGCAGGTCGCCTTCGCCGCCTACACCAACCCCGGCGACAACGAGCCCGGCCTGGAGGCGACCCTGTACTACGACCCGCCCAACATGGTCTTCCCCCACGGCACCTACGTCGCGGTGGTGGACGTGGACCGCGAGACGGGCGAGGTGGGGGTGCGGCGCTTCCTGGCGGTGGACGACTGCGGCACGGTGATCAACCCGATGATCGTGGAGGGCCAGATTCACGGCGGGCTGGCGGAGGGCTTCGCCATCGCCTTCATGCAGGAGATCCCCTACGACGAGTACGGCAACAACCTCGCCACCAACTTCACCGAGTACCTGATCCCCACGGCGCTGGAGACCCCCAAATGGGAGACCGGCAGCACCGTCACGCCCAGCCCCCACCACCCCATCGGCGCCAAGAGCATCGGCGAGAGCCCCAACGTCGGCTCGCCCGCCGCCTTCGTCAACGCCGTGATCGACGCCCTCTCGCCCCTCGGCGTGCGCCACATCGACATGCCGCTGACCCGCGAGAAGGTGTGGAGCGCCATCCGCGAGGCGGAGGGTCAGCCGGTCTGAGGCTGGGCGCGGCTGGATAAGGAGGGGCAGCGGATGCCGGGTTGGGTTCGCTCCCCTCTGGCCTTTAGGCTCAGGGACCCATACGAACCTTGTTGGACTTCGGCAGAATAAGGACGGCTGAGACGGTGCTTTTAGCTCCTCCCCCTTGAGGGGGGAGGCTGGGAGGGGGTGAACCGTCACGCCGTCCCAAGGCCAATAGAAGGGCGAAGGCATCTTCCCCGCTTCGGCGTTTGCCCCGTCGCCCCCTCACCCCGGCTCTCTCTGCAAGCAGCTCTCCGAGTCCCGCGAGGGGAGAGGGAGCGTAAGACCCCATCCATCACGCCTTCTCGCACGTCACACCCCCAGGAGGTAACCTCAACCATGTCCCTCGATTCCTCCTCCCGAACCGGCCACTTCGCCCGCGTCGCGGCGCTGGAGGCGGCGGGGCAGAGCTTCGTGACCGCCACGGTCGTCCTGCGCCGGGCTCCGGTGTCCTCGCACCTGGGGGACCGGGCAATCATCCACGAAGGCGGGCGGATGGAGGGCTTTGTCGGCGGCGCCTGCTCGCGTGAGATTGTGCGCAAGCAGGCGCTGCTCGCGCTGGAGCGCGGCGAGCCTCGCCTGGTCATGATCCGCCCCGACGCCTCCGAGTTCCCGGGTCCGGGGGTGAGCGAGACCGAGGTCGTCGTGCCCATGACCTGCGCCTCGGAGGGGTCGGTGAACGTGTACCTGGAGCCCCACCTGCCCGCCCAGACCCTGCTGGTGGTGGGCCTGACCCCGGTCGCCGAGATGGTCGCGCGGCTGGCGGAGGCGATGGGTGAGCGCGTGCGCCGCGTGGTGAGCGAGGAGGAACGCCGCGACCTCGACCCCGGCGCCGAGGGCCTGACGCTGGAGGAATTGGGCCCGGCGCTGGCCGCCCTGCCTGCCCCGGCCCTGGAGCGGGTGGCCGCCGTCGTCGCGTCCCAGGGCCACTACGACGAGCTGGCGCTGGAGGCCCTGCTGCGCGCGGGCGTCCGGTCGGTTTCGCTGCTGGCGAGCCGTCGCCGGGCGGCGAGCGTGCTGGAACTGCTGCACCTCCAGGGCCTGACCCCCGAGCAGACCGCCCGCGTCCGCGCCCCGGCGGGCCTGGACCTGGGCGCGCGCACCCCCGGCGAGGTCGCCGTGTCCATCCTGGCCGGGCTGATCGAGGAGCGCCGGGGCGGGCGGCGTGACGTGGAGGCCCGGGGGGTCGGGAGCTCGCCCCCACCGCCGGTCGAGACGCCTCGGGGAAGCGAGCTTGCCGTGTCCGGGTCAGAGAACGATTCGGAGTTCGCCGTCAGCCCGGTGGACGGCGAGCGGGTGCGGATCGCGGGGGCGCTGCACTTCGCCGACCACGAGGGCACGCGCTACTACTTCAGTTGCCCCAACTGCAAACGCCGCTTCCTGAAAGACCCGGGGCGGTACTTGACGGCGCCCCAGCCGGGGACCTGAACCTGGGCGCCCCCGCGGCTCGGCCTCTCCCGTGGAGGCGGACTGTTCTTCTCGGGCCGGGGAGCGCGTCCCCCTCACCCCTTCCGTGCCTGCGCCTGTCCAGCCCCCTCTCGACGGCGTGGTCGCCCGTACCCCACCCCGTCCACGGGTCACAACCCGGAGGGCGTGCCGCTTTGCCGGTCGTATCTCCGCAGGATCATCGCGTTCCCCCGCTGCATCCCCAGCCGCTCGTAGAATGGCACGAGGTCGCCCTCGCAACCCAGGTCCACGGCGTACAGGTGCGCGAGTTGACCGAGGAGGTGCCGCATCAGGGCCGTGCCCACCCCCTTGCCCCGGTGCTCCGGCAGGACTTCGAGCAGGGGAACGAAGGCGGTGAGCACCCCGTCGCTGACCGCCTGGGCGAGGCCGACGACCCGCCCCTGCCCGTCCACCGCGAGCGAGACGCGGTACGACTGGGAAAGAAGGCGGCGCAGCGTCTCAGGCGAGGGCGGGTCCGGCCACCCCTCGAAGAAGCCTTGTAGCTGCGTGGGGCCGATGCCGTCCAGGGAGTCCCGAAGTTCCACCCGCCCAGTTTCCCCCACATGAAGCGTCCGCCATCTGGCGCAGGGGGGCGGGGGGTGGCTAGATTCGGAGGCATGACCCAGCCCGGCATCACGGTGAGCGTCACGACCTCCACGTCCGGCGGGGGGGCGACCCCGCCCCTGCTGCTCACGCCGCTCAAACTGCGCAGCCTGACCCTGCCCAACCGGGCGGTCGTCTCGCCCATGTGCATGTACAGCGCGCAAAACGGGCTGGCAAACGACTTTCACCTCACCCACCTCGGGCAGTTCGCGCTCGGCGGGGCGGGGCTGATCTTCACCGAGGCGACCGCCGTGTCCCCGGAGGGCCGCATCAGCCCGGAAGACCTCGGGTTGTGGACCGACGAGCAGATCGTGCCGCTGGGGCACATCACCGACTTCGTGCACCGCTTCGGCGGGCTGATCGGGGTGCAGCTCGCCCACGCGGGCCGCAAGGCGAGCACCTCCGCCCCGTGGCGCGGGCGCGGCGCGGTGCCTGCCGAGGCCGGGGGCTGGCCCGTCATCGGCCCGGGCGAAGAGGCCTACAACGACGCCTACCCGCACCCCACCGCCATGACCCCGGACGACATCCGCCGGGTGACCGCCGACTTCGCCGCCGCCGCCCGCCGGGCGCAGATGGCGGGCTTCGACGCCGTGGAGATTCACGCCGCGCACGGCTACCTCCTGCACCAGTTCCTCTCGCCCCTCGCCAACGCGCGCGCGGACGAGTACGGCGGCTCCTTCGAGAACCGCACGCGCTTCCTGCTGGAGGTCGTGCGGGCCGTGCGGGCGGCGTGGCCGATGCACCTGCCCCTCTTCGTGCGCCTCAGCGCGACCGACTGGGCGCCCGGCGGCTGGGACGCGGACCAGACCGTCACCCTGGCAAGGACCCTGTGCTTCGAGGGCGTGGACGTGCTCGACGTGAGCAGCGGCGGCCTGACGCCCGCCCAGCAGATCACCCCCGGCCCGCTCTACCAGGCCCCCTTCGCCGCCCGCGTGAGGCGCGAGGTGCCCGACCTGCTGACGATGGCAGTCGGCCTGATCGACACCCCCGCCCAGGCCGAGGGCGTCCTCCAGGAGGGTGCCGCCGACCTCGTGGCCCTGGGCCGCCCCTTCCTGCGCGACCCCCACTGGCCGCAGCGGGCCGCACGCGAGTTCGGCCTGACCCCCACCTTGCCCGACGTGTACGCGCGGGCGGGGTGGTGAGGGGCAGGCGCCAGGGCCGTCAGTTCGGCAGGATTGCGACACCCGAGCCCACCGCCTCCAGGCGGGCAGCCAATGCGGCTGCCGCGGCAGGCGACACGGCCAGGGTGTAGAGATCGACGCAGCAGCCACAGCCCCCGTGCACCAGGGCCTCAATATTCACCCCCGCCCACTCCGCCCAGGCTTCGAACGTGCGCCGCTGCTCGGGTCGGTCAGTGTCCAGGATGACTTGCACGTTGACTGGCGCCGTGTTGTCAGAGGCCATGCCCGGCCTCGCCACCCGGCACGGGGGAAAGCGAACTGGCTTCCCCCTCCACGATCCGCCCGTCGAGGAGGTGCAGCGCCCGGTCGGCCCGCGCCGCCAGCCGTTCGTCGTGGGTGACGAGGAGGACCCCGGCGCCGTCCTCGCGGGCGAGGTGGGTCAAGAGCCGGGCGATCACCTCCGCGTTGGCGCGGTCGAGGCTGCCGGTGGGTTCGTCGGCGAGGACGACGGCGGGGCGCGAGGCGAGCGCGCGGGCGACCGCCACCCGCTGACGCTCTCCGCCGCTGAGCACCCCCGGGAGGTCACGCTCGCGGCCAGAAAGCCCCACCCGCGCGAGCAGGTCCCGGGCGCGGGCGGCGCCGTCCTGCCCGGTCAGCAGCGCGGGCACGAGGACGTTTTGCAGCACGCTGAGGTCTTCGAGGAGGTAGTGGTGCTGGAAGACCAGCCCGACCCGCCCCGCCCTCCGCACGGCGCGGGCCTGGGTGCCGAGGGTGTCCACCCGCTCGCCCGCCCACCACACCTCGCCGCCGCGGGGGGTGTCGAGCCCGCCCACGAGGTGGAGCAGGGTGCTCTTGCCGCTGCCGCTCGGCCCGGTCACGGCGACGACCTCCCCGGCGGCCACCGCCAGCGTGACGCCGTGCAGCACCTCGACCCCGCCGAAGCCGTGGCGCAGGTCGCGGGCGAGGAGGGCGGGGGGCGCGCCGGGGGCCGGGAACGTCACGCGGGGAACTGTAGCGCAGCGCGCCCCGGCGTGCGGGGAGCCTAGCGCCGGGCGACGGCCCCAGCGTGCGCGGCGGGCGGGCGGGCGACGTCGGTCCGGGTGAAGACCCGGATGCCCGCCTCCACGACCTCGGGGTCGAACTGGGTGCCCGCCTGCCTTTGCAACTCGGCCAGCGCCTCCTCGCGCGACCAGGCCTTCTTGTAGGGGCGCTCGCTCGTCAGGGCGTCGTAGACGTCCGCGACCGAGACGATGCGGCCCGTGACCGGGATGCTCGTCCCGGCCTTGCCGAGCGGGTAGCCCGCGCCGTCCCAGCGCTCGTGGTGCGACTCCGCGATCTCCTCGGCCATGCGCAGCAGCCGGGAGTGCCCGCCCGAGAGGATGCGCGCGCCGATGAGGGTGTGCGCCTTCATCCGCTCGAACTCCTCGGGGGTGAACCTGCCAGGCTTGAGGAGGATCGCGTCGGGAATGCCGATCTTGCCCACGTCGTGCAGCCGCGCGGCGATGCGCAAGAGGGCCACGTCCTCCTCGGGCAGGCCCAGTTCCTGGGCGATCAGGGCCGAGACGTGCCCCACCCGCCAGGTGTGCTCGCCCGTCAGGTCGTCGCGGTACTCGGCGGCCAGGGCCAGCCGGGTCACGATCTCGACCTGCGCCTGCTCCAGCTCACGGGTGCGCTCGCGCACGAGGGCCTCGGCCTTCCCCCGCGCCGTCTCGGCCATCTCGCGCTCCAGGCGCTGCATCTCGGCGTCGTGCCGGGCGCGCTCCAGGTCGAAGCGGGCCGTCAATTCGCTCGTCTTCCGGTCGCTCTCCTCGTTGAACAGGGCGCGCTCGGCCTCGTGGTAGCGCTCGTGGTGGCGCAGGGCCCGCTCGAAGTCGCCCGCCCGCTTGTACACGCCCGCCAGGGCCCGGTGGACCTCGTACACGGTCTTCTTGTGGTCGGCCTCCTGCGCCAGGGCCAGCGCCCGCCCCAGGGAGGCGAGCGCCCCGGGCAGATTTCCCAGTTCGGCCTGCACCTCCCCCAGGTGCTTGAGGGCGTCGAGCTCGCCCTCCAGGTCCTGGGTCTCCTGGGCGATGGTCACGGCCTCGGCGTGGGCGGCGGCGGCCTGGGGCCACTGCCCGCGCCCCGCGAAGACGTTGCCCAGGCCGTCGAGGGCCGAGAGTTCGCCCTGACGGTACGGGATGTCTCTGGAGAGCGCCAGCGCCGCGCGAAACGAATGCTCGGCCTGCCGGTCCCAGCCCAGTTTCTCCTGCGCCATCCCGGTGTTGAGGATGGCGTTCGCCTCCATCAGCCGGTCTTGCCGCTCCGCCGACGTTTGAAGCGCCTCCTCACAGTAGGCAAGCGCACTCTGCGGCTCGTCGATGCTGAGATAGAGGTGGGCGAGGTTGATCAGTACGATGCCCTTGGTCCGCTCGTTTTTGACCTCGTTTTTCAGCAACTGGTAAGACTGAGAGAGGCTGTCCAGGGCGTCGGGATACCGTCCGAGGCTGATTTGCAGCACCCCGACGTTGCACAAAAGGTTGGCCTCCTCCTGGGTGTTGCCCAGTCGCCGGTGAAGCTCCAGCGCCTTGAGGAGCAGTTCGAGACAGGGAAGATACAGTCCGTTGCGGTGGAAGACGCCGCCCAGCAGGTTCAGGACCCGTGCCTCGGCCTCGGCGTCGCCACAGGTGCGGGCCAGGCTCAGGGCTTCTTGCAGGTGTTGTTCGGCGACGGGCATGGCGCCGAGTTGAAGCGAAAGCCTGCCCAAGGCTTCCCTGGTCTCGCAGACGCCCAGGGGTTCTTGGAGTTGCTCGAACCCGCTCAGGGCCGTTTGCAGGCAAAGGAGGGCACGTTCGCCGTCCCCGCGTTCGGTGTGGGCCAGCCCCTGAAGGTAGGCGGCGCGGGCGGCTCCCGGCGTGTACGTCTGCTCTCCGGTGAGCTCGAGGGCCAGCCCGGCCAGTTCCAGAGCGCGTCCGTCGTCGACCCCCAGGAGTGCGGTCGCGGCCTCGTTGAGCGAATCCACCCTCGCCCGGAGGTCGGCACCCCCCGTGTTCTCCGGACTTTCCTGGGGCCTCGACACGGGTGCATAGTGTTCCGCTGCGCCTGTCCGCGGTCTTACAACACAAGAAGACGGGGGAAAGCCCCCCGTCTCTCGCCACGTCCTCTAGTACTTGACGGCGTTGGTCAAGAACCTTTCCAGGTTGAGTCGTCCCTTGCCGAGCATGTCCTTGTAGGCCGAGTTCAGGCCGCCCGTGTAAAGGTCCTGGCCGTTCTCGGTCATCTTCTTGGTCACGTCCTTGAGGCCGACGGAGAGGGTCTGCCCCAGCGCGAGGGCCAGCCCGCCCGTCACGATGGGGGCCGCCATCGACGTGCCGCTCCACGACACCAGCAGGCCGCCCGGCCCGGCGGCGAAGATGTTCTCGCCGGGCGCCATGAGTTCGAGCTTGTCTTTCTGGTAGTTGGAAAAGGAGGACTTGAGGTCTCGCGCGTTCACGCTGCCCACGCTCAGGCTGCGGTCCCCGTCCGCGCCGTCGAAGGCGTGAGCGGCGGGGTAGGTGATGGCGTTGGTGTTCTCGTTGCCCGCCGAGGAGACGACGAGGATGTTTTTCTTCTCGGTGACGTACTTCACCGCCTGCTCGATCACGTCGGACCTGGTGACGCTCCCCAGGCTGAGGTTGATCACCCGGGCGCCCTGCTCCGCCGCGTAGTAGATGGCGCTCGCCACGTGGTCCGTGTCGCCCGCGCCGTCGGAGTCCAGCACACGGATCGGCAGGATGGTCGCCAGGGGCGCGACCTGCAAGACGATGCTGGCGACCGCCGTGCCGTGGCCGTACCCGCCGACGCCGAGGGTGCCCTCCTCCTGCGGCACGGCGTCGCCCCCCACGTAGTCCTTCCACTCGGTCACGGGAGCCAGGCTGCCCGCGAAGGCGGCGTGGCCCAGGTCGAGGCCGGTGTCGATCACGGCGACCTTCACTCCCGCGCCGAGATTGGGGGCGAGGGCGTGGGCTCTTTCCAGCTTGACCTGCTGGAAGGAAACCGTGTTCTCCGCGACCGAAGCGTAGACACCGCCGGCCCACATGCTGCGGCTGCCGCCGGCCCACATGCTGCGGCTGCCGCCAGCCCACATGCTGCGGCTGCCGCTCATCATCGCCACCCCGCCCCCCCGGAACTGTTTGCGGTTCGGCTCGGCGCGCACCCCGCTCAGGCTCAGGGCCTGCATGTTCAGGGCCTGCGTCTGCCCGTCGCCCGTCCCCATGATTGCGACTCCCGCCTCGGCGTTGAACTCGACGACCCGGCCCCCGTAGCGAGCTTCCAACGTCTGCGGCGTGTCTCCCGCCGTGACGGGCACGCTCATGACGTACTCGGGCCGCTTCGACTCCGCCTGCGCGGTCGGGGCGGTGGAGGACTGGTTGCATCCCACGATCAGCGCCGCCGTGCACAGGCCCAGGGCCGTTTGCAACATCTTGCTTGGCTTCATGCTGCTCCTTTCGGGCAAAGGGCACAGCCGCCCACACGGCGGCAGACCCCCCCACGGGCATGGTCGCCGTCGGCCTTTGAAAGATTTCTTACATGAAGACTTTTTAACGAATAAAGAGGTCCGTCGCGCCGATCCGAGAACCCCGGGAGCGGAAGCTGCCCCGCCTTCCAGACCCTCCCGGTCGAATGCTCTAGCATGTCGCGGATGTCGCGCCTGGACGATCTTCAACGCTCGCCGCTCTTCCAGAACGTCCCCGGCGACGCCGTGCGGGAGGCCGCCCGGGCGGTTACCGAGCGGACCTTCCGGCCCGGCGGCGTCCTGATCGAGCAAGACGCTCCCGGCGAGGCGCTGCACCTGATCACGCACGGGGTGGTGCGGGTGAGCCGGGTCAGCCTGGGCACCCGCGAGCGCGTGATGGGCGACCTCTACGCGCCCGGGGTGGTGGGCGAGACCGCCGTGCTCTCGCGCCAGGAGCGCAGCGCGACCGTGCGGGCCCTGACCGAGGCGCGCACCCTGATGCTCTACCGCGAGCACTTCGAGCAGATCCTCAGGCGCCACCCGCGCGTGCTGTGGAACCTCGCCGCCCTGCTCGCCGAGCGGGTGACCTTCCTCAACGACGAGCTGATCGCCTTCGGGCAAAACACCGAGGCGGCGCTCGCGCACGTCCTGACCCACCTCCACCGCGTGCGCGTCCGGGCGGGCGTGCCCCACCCGGAAGAGCTGCCGCTCACGACCCACGACATCATGCAGCGCGTGAGCAGCAGCCGCGAGACCGTCGCCCGCGTCCTGAGGCGGCTGGAGGACCGCGGCGTCCTGCGCGCCACCGCCCACGCGGTTACCCTCCTCGACCCCGGCGCCCTGGAGGCCGTCTCCATCGAGGAGGCCGACCCCGTTTGAGGGCGAATGGGTGGCAGAGATGGAGCGGGGCCGCGCGGGGCCCCTCCCCCTGTTTGCCCCCGCTACGCCTCCTTGCGCAGGAGCAGGCTCTTGAGGTAGAGGCTTTCGGGCACGCTCAGCAGGTGGGGGTGGTCGGCGGGCTGGTAGGTCACGGTGACGACCTCGGCGTCGCACCCCGCTTCCCCGGCGGCGACGCGGGCGGCGTCGAGGAGGTCACTCACCCCGATGTAGTGCGCGCAGGTGCTCACGAGGAGGTGCCCGCCGGGCCGCAGCATCCGCAGGACGCGCTCGGCCCCGTCGGTGAAGATGCGCTTGGTGCGCGGCACGTCCTCCTTGCGTTTGGCGAGGGTGGGGGGGTCGAACACCGCCGCGCCGAAGGTCCGCCTCGCGCGCTCCAGGGCCGTCAGGGTCTCCAGCGCGTCTCCCCAGCGCACGCCGACCTCCACCCCGTTCTCGCGGGCCTCGCGCTCCAGCACCCCGAGGGCCTGCTCGTCCCTGTCGAGCGCCACGGGCCGCGCCCCCGCCCGCGCCGCGTGCAGGCTGAAGCCCCCGGTGTACGAGTACACGTCGAGAAACCCCTCGCCGCTCTTGACCAGCGACCGCATCAGGCGGCGGTTGTCGCGCTGATCGAGGAAAAAGCCCGTCTTCTGCGCGTCGAGGGGATGGAAATGCAGCGAGAGGTCGTCTTCAAAAAAGGTCACGCGCCCCGGCACGTCGCCCCAGAGAGGGCCCGCGCGCAGGTCGAGCCCTTCCCGGCGGCGCTCGCCCGTGTCGCTGCGCTCGTAGGCGGAGGCGGCCCCCGTCTCCTCGCGCAGGGCCCGCAGGATCAGGTCGCGGTGGCGCTCCACGCCCGCGTTGCGAAACTGCACCCCCAGCACGTCCCCGAAGCGGTCGGCGATCACGCCGGGCAGCCCGTCGGCCTCGGCGTGCAGCACCCGCAGGGCGTCGGTGCCCTGAATCCGCCCGGCCCGGCGAGCGAGGGCCGCCCGCACCCGCGAGCGGTAGAAGTTGAGGTCGATCTCCTCCCGGGTCCAGGTCAGCATCCGCAGGGGGGTCGCGCCCTCGGGGTTGAAGTACCCGCGCCCGATGACCTTGCCGTCCGGCCCGCGCACGTCCACGACCTGCCCCGGGGTGACCCCCGCGTCCGATGCCTCGATGTCCCCGGCGTGTCCGAAGGGATAGCGGCCCGCTATTCGCCGCACTGCCCCCGGCTTGAGGGTCACGCCCGCCTGTCTGCTCGCCTTCGTCATCCGGGCAGGGTAGCAGGGGCAGGCGGCGCCTTCTGGAATGGGGGGAGGGGACCCGCCCGGCCCCGCCACGCTCTAGACTCCGCCCATGACACGACGCGAAGATGCAGGAAGAAGAATGGGCGGTCGTCTGGGGCCCGCCCTGATCGGGGCCGCGCTCGCCGTCACGTCCTGCGGGGTGATCCCCACGCCCCCCGTCGCCCTCCCCGACGTGACGCTCGACCTCCCGGCGAGCGCGGCGGCGCAGGGCCGCGTGGTCTACTTGCGCCAGGACGCGTTCGCGGGCGCCTCCCTGCCCTCCGCCCTGCAACGGCCCAGCCTCACGGGCACGGCGACCTACCGGGCGAACGGCGGGACCCTGCGGCAGGGGGGCGTCTACGTGCGTTCCAGCCTCGACAACCTGCCGCCGACCTGCACGTCGCTCGTCGTCGTCGTGGTGTGCGAGGCGGCGGGGGAGGCGGCCCAGGCGGTCGGGACCCTCGCGCTCGACCTGGAGGCGAGCACGCGGTTCACCCTCTCCGGCCCGGCCCTCGACGCCGCCGCGCGGGCCGGGAAGGGCTACTTCGGGGTGCGCGCGGTGGAAGGCGAGAGCCTCGCGGGCGAGCAGGTCCGGCTGACCGACCTCCAGGCCCGCGCGAGATTCTGAGGCCCGACCTCACCCCCTTCCAGGGCAGGCGGGTGCGCGTGGTCGTGGACCGCCCGCTGGGGAGCGTCCACCCGCGCTGGCCGGGCCTCGTGTACGAGGTGAACTCCGGCGAGGTGCCGGGAACGGTCGGCGGCGACGGCGAGCCTCTCGACGCCTACCTCCTGGGCTGGGCCGAGCCCGTCCTAGAGGCGCAAGGGGTCGTGATGGCCCTGATCCTGCGTGCGGACGATGCGGAGGACAAACTCGTCGTGGTGCCAGGCGGGGTGACCCTGACGGATGGGGAGATCATGAAGACCGCATCGTTTCAGGAGCGGTATTTCGACTCGCGCGTCGTGCGTTAGCCTTCCCCGCATGACGGCTCCAGACAGACCCGTGACGCTGATCACCGGGGCGACGGGCGGGATCGGGACGGCCCTCGCGCGGGAACTCGCGGGCAGACATGACCTGATCTTGCAGGGGCGGGACCCGGAGCGGCTCGCGTCCCTGGCTGCCGAGGTGGGCGGGGTGAGCCTGCCGCTCGACCTCACCGGCCCGGAGACCTTCGAGGCGGCGCTCTCGGGCGTCGGGCGGGTCACGAACGTCGTCCACAACGCGGGCGTCGTCGAACTGGGCGCGGTCGCCGAACAGGGGCACGCGGTCTGGACGCACACCCTCGCGGTGAACGTGGTCGCCCCCGCCGAGCTGACCCGGCTCCTTCTGCCACGGGTGCGGGCGGAGCGGGGCACGGTCGTCTTCGTGAACAGCGGGGCCGGGTTGCGGGCCAACCCGGAGTGGAGCAGCTACGCGGCAAGCAAGTTCGCCCTCAAGGCCCTCGCCGACGCCCTGCGCGACGAGGAGGCCCGCCACGGCGTGCGGGTCACGACCGTCTATCCGGGCCGCACCGCGACCCCGATGCAGCAGAAGGTGCGGACCCAGGAGGGCGGAGTGTACGACCCCGGCGAATTCATCGACCCGGCCACCGTCGCCTCCACGATCCGCTTTGTGCTGGAGACGCCGCGCGACGCCACCCTGCCCGACGTGAGCGTTCGGCCCGGGCCGCGTTGAGGCCGGGTATGGACACCTTCGACGTGATCGTGGTGGGGGCCGGGGCGGCGGGGGTGAACGCGGCGCTCGTGCTGGGGCGGGCCCGGCGCCGGGTGCTGCTCCTCGACGGCGGCCCGCCCCGCAACGCCCCGGCGGGGGAGGCGCACGGCCTGCTCACGCGCGACGGCATTCGCCCTCTGGACCTCAAGGAGCGGGCGCTCGCCGACCTCGCCCCCTATCCGGTGACGGTGTGCGCGGCGGTGGCGCGGGAGGTGAGGCGTCTGCCGCAGGGCTTCGCGGTGCGGCACGACGGCGGGTGGGCCCTGGGCCGACGCCTGCTCCTCGCCGCCGGGGTGCGGGACGTGTTGCCGCCGGTCGCGGGGCTGCGTGAGCGCTGGGGGCACCTCGTCCACCACTGCCCGTACTGCGACGGCTGGGAGTACCGGGGCCGCCCGCTCGGGGTGCTCGGAAGCGGGGACGCCGGGCACCACCTCGCCCTCAACATTCGCGCGTGGTCGGATCGGGTCACCCTCTTCACCGACGGGCCGGACGGGATGACGGGCGCGCAGCGCCGGGACCTCGCGCGGCTGGGCGTCACCATCGTGAGGGCGCCGCTCGCCCGCCTGACCGGAAAAGACCGGCTGTGCCTCCACCTGCGCCCCCGGGAGGCCCGCCTCCTCGACGCCCTCTTCCTGAGCCCGGAGCAGACGCCGGGAAGCAGCCTGCCTACCTCCCTCGGCTGCGCAATGAACGCCAAGGGCCGGGTGACCGTGGACGAGCGAGGCGAGACCAGCGTGCCGGGCGTCTTCGCGGCGGGCGACCTCGCTGGGGCGCCGCAGTACGTCGTGAACGCCGCCGCGAGCGGTATGACCGCCGCCGTGGGGATCAACACCACCTTGATCCACGAGGAGGTGGAGGCGCTGGGCGCGGCCTTCCACAAAGGCAACAGCCACAAGGGCGGAGCTTGAAGGCCGTCCTCTTCGACCTTGACGGAACCCTGCACGACCGCGCCGCGACCCTGCGAGGCTGGCTCGCCGGGCATGTAGCGCGGTATGGATTGCCGGACGGGTACGCCGAGCGGTTCACGGTCCTCGACGACCTCGGCTACCGCCCCAAGCGCGAGGTGATGCCGCTCCTCGTGCATGAATTTGCCCTGACGCGCGACCCGCAGGTGCTCCTCGACGACTTCTCGGCGCACTCGCTCGCCGCCCCCGTGCCCATGCCCCACGCCCACGATGTGCTGCGCGAGTTGCGGTGGCGCGGCGTCCAGGTCGGCGTCGTGACAAACGGCTGGGTGGAGGCGCAGACCGCCTGCCTGGAGCGCAGCGCCCTCGCCCCCCTCGTGGACGACGTGGTGATCAGTCAGGGAGTGGGCCTGAGCAAACCCGACCCCGCCATCTACACGCTCGCCCTCTCCCGGCTAGGCGTGAGCGCGGCGGACGCCTGGTTCGTCGGCGACTCGCCCCGCAACGACGTGTGGGGACCGCAACAGGTGGGCTTACGCGCGGCCTACCTTCCCACCGGGCACGCGCTGAAGGGGGAGGTACCCGACGCGGTACTGGGCGACCTGCGGGACGTGCTGAGCCTGCCGGGACGGTGAGCCCAGCTCCTCCACAAGCCCCCTGCTACCATGCCCCGCGTGACCGCCGAGCCCCTGCCCGTCTTCGAGGTGCTGCCCGAGTTGCGGGCGGTCCTGGAGCGGCACCCGCTGGTGGTCCTCCAGGCGCCGCCCGGGGCGGGGAAGAGTACCGGCCTGCCGCTCGAACTGCTGCAAGAACCCTGGCTGGCTGGCCGTTCCATCGTGATCCTCCAGCCCCGGCGGGTGGCGGCGCGGGCGGTGGCGGCCCGGCTCGCCGAGGGCCTGGGCGAGGAGGTGGGGGGGGCGGTGGGCTACCGCGTCCGCTTCGAGTCGCGCGTGTCGGGGCGCACCCGCATCGAGGTCGTCACGGAAGGCATCCTCACCCGCCGCCTGCAACACGACCCGGAACTGCACGGCGTCGGCCTCGTCATCCTCGACGAGTTCCACGAGCGGTCGCTGAACGCCGACCTCGCCCTCGCCCTGCTGCGCGAGGTGCAAGGCGCCCTGAGAGACGACCTGCGCGTCCTGGTGATGAGCGCGACCCTCGACCCGGCCCTCCCCGAACGGCTGGACGCGCCCCTGGTGCAGAGCGCGGGACGGGCCTACCCGGTCGAGGTGCGGTATCTGAACGCTGACCCCACGGGCCGGGTGGAGGACACCGTGGCCCGGGCGGTGCGGGAGGCGTTGGCGGCCCATCCCCAGGGGGACATCCTCGCCTTCCTGCCCGGGGTGCGGGAGATTCGCGGGGCACAAGGGGCGTTGTCGGACGTGGGTGCGGTCGTGCTGCCCCTCTACGGCGACCTGCCCCTCGCCGAGCAGCGCCGCGCCCTCGTCCCCGACCCTGCCGGGCGGCGCAAGGTCGTGCTGGCGACCTCCATCGCGGAGACGAGCCTGACGCTGGCGGGCGTGCGGGTGGTGGTGGACGGTGGCCTGAGCCGCACCCAGCGCTTCGACCCCGGCACCGGCCTCACCCGCATGGTGACCGAGCGGGTCACGCGCGACGCCGCCGAGCAGCGGGCGGGAAGGGCGGGACGCACGGCCCCCGGCACCGCCTACCGCCTCTGGAGCGAGCGGACGCACGCCCTGCTCTCCGCCGCCCGCCCGCCCGAAATCCAGGAGGCCGACCTCGCGCCCCTCACCCTCGAACTCGCCGGGTGGGGCGCGCCCGATCCGCAGGCCCTCGCCTGGCTCGACCCGCCGCCGGGGCCCCGTGTGGCCGTCGCCCGTGATCTGCTGCACGACCTCGACGCCCTGGACGACGCGGGCCGCATCACCTCGCGCGGCGCGGCCCTCCTCGAATTGCCCACCCATCCGCGCCTCGCCCACCTCCTGCACGACGGCTCGGCCCTGGGTCTGGGAGCCCTGGCCGCCGATGTGGCCGCGCTGCTCGAGGAACGTGACCCCCTCGGCAGCGGAGCTGGGGCGGACCTCGCGGACCGGGTGGCGGCGCTGCGGGCGTGGCGGCGGGGGGAACGGGGCGGGGGAGAGGCCGCCGTTCTGGAGCGGACCGAGCGACTGTCCCGCCAGTGGCGCTCGGCTCTACGCGTCCGGCCCGACGACACGCCCCCCGACGCCTTCGCGGTGGGGCGGCTGGTGGCCCTCGCCTACCCCGAGCGGGTGGCCCTGGGCCGGGAGGGGGGAGGGGGCCGCTACCTGCTCGCGGGCGGGCAGGGGGCGCGGCTGGCGGAGGGGGACCCGCTCGCGGGCAGCCCCGCCCTCGCCGTCGCCCACCTCGACGCCGTGAGCTGGAGGGGGACGGGGGAGGGCCGCATCCACCTCGCCGCGCCCCTCGACCCCGCCGTGCTGGAGGAGCGGGCGCGGACCCGGGACGTGGTGCGCTGGGACGCCCGCACCGGGACCCTCGTCGCCCAGCGGGAGCGGCACGTCGGCGCCCTCGTGCTGGACGCCCGGCCCCTGCGCGACCTGCCGCACGGGGCGCGGGTGGAGGCCCTCGCCGGGGCCGTCCGCTCGGAGGGTCTGCACCTCCTGAACTGGACCCCGGAGGCCGAGGCCCTGCGTGCCCGAGTCGAGTCCCTGCGCCGCTGGCGGCCCAAGGAGACCGGGTGGCCCGACCTCTCCGATCAGGCGTTGCTCGCCACCCTGGAAGACTGGCTGGGACCTTCCCTGGAAGGCGTCCGCACCCGTGACGACCTGAAGCGGGTGAACCTCGTCCCGGCCCTGAGCGCCCTCCTCCCCTGGCCCCTCTCGCAGAGGCTCGATGAGCTGGCGCCCACCCACCTCACCGTGCCGACGGGCTCGCGTATCCGGCTCACGTACTCCCCCGACGGCAGCCCCCCCGTCCTCGCCGTCAAGTTGCAGGAACTGTTCGGCCTCGCCGAGACGCCGACCGTGAACGGGGGCCGGACACCCGTGCTGCTGCACCTCCTCAGCCCCGCCGGGCGGCCCGTGCAGGTGACGCAGGACCTGAAATCGTTCTGGAATTCCTCGTATTTCGAGGTGCGCAAGGACCTGCGGGGCCGTTACCCCAAGCACCCCTGGCCGGACGACCCGTGGACCCACGCGCCGATGCGCGGGACGAAGCGGCGGGGCGAGTAGGGGCAAGGGAAAACCCGCCCAGGCGCGGGCGGGCCGTCAAAGGAGCGGAGGTCAGAACAGCCGGGCGAGCGCCCCGCCGATCAATGTGATGGCGAGGACGGCGGCCATCACGGCGAGGGTGCGGGTGGGGGTGACGGGGTTCACGCGGCCCGCCCCTGCCCACCCTGCGAGGTGGGGTGGATGCTGCCCAGCGCGGCCTTGAGGTGCTTGTACACCTCGCGCTGGAGTTCGAGGTCCTCGGGCAACTCGTACTTGAGCTGCTCCATCGCCTGCACGATGTGCGCGCCGCCGGGGCTGCGCTCGTGGTCGGGCCGCGCCCACTCGGGCAGCTCGGGCGTGACGGCGGGCTCGCGCCGCGCGTCGTTCCAGTCCACCCACTGCTTGGGCAGGTCGTACAGGTAGCGCCCGATGCCGAACTGCACCGCGCACCGCTTCAGCGCGTCCGAGGAGGCGGCCTTCAGGGTGCCGTACTCGCCCTCGCCCGCCTCGCCGATGTCCTCGCGGGTCACGCCGAGCACGGTCAGGCGGCCCTTGACGGTCGGCGTGGCGGTGCCCGGGATCACCTCGATCTCGAAGGACCACGCATCGGGGCAGATGGCGTCCAGGCGGTCCTGCACGGCGCGGGCGTCCACGTAGGCGAGCAGCAGCGCGCGGCTGCGATCCTTGGTGAAGGACTGGGGTTTCCAGCCCACCAGGTGAGCGGGAAACGGAGCCTGGAGTCGTTTCTGAACATCGCTCAACTTCATGGATTTAGTCTATAACAGAACACAATTACGGTCAAGGCGTAATCATGGGGCGTGAAGTGGGGCTTTGGGTGAAATGAGGAGCGACGGGGGGGCTGCCGCAGATCGTCTGGGAGGCGGTGCGTCCTAGAGCGCCGCACGATTGCCCTCCGCCTCACGCCGTACCATGCCCCGCATGGCCCGCACCGCCACCGTTCACCGCGCGACCAGCGAGACCGACGTGACCGTCGTGCTCGACCTCGACTCCGCTAGCCACGAGCCGCCCGCGACCGGGCACGGCTTCCTCGACCACATGCTCGACGCCCTCGCGCGACACGCCCGGGTGGGCCTGAGCGTGAAGGCGCGGGGGGACCTCCACATCGAGCCGCACCACCTCGTCGAGGACGTGGGGATCACGCTGGGGCAGGCGCTCACGCAGGCGCTCGGCGACCGCCGGGGCATCGAGCGCTACGGCAGCGCCTTCGTGCCGATGGACGAGACGCTCGCCCACGTCGTTCTCGACCTCTCGGGCCGCGCGCACCTCGCCTTCGAGCCGGAGAAACTGGACGTGTGGGGGGACGCGGGCGGCCTGACCCACTACCATCTGCGCGAGTTTCTGCGGGGATTGTGTAACCACGCCGGGGTGACCCTACACGTCCGCCTCCTCGCCGGGCGTGAGGCGCACCACGTCATCGAGGCGGTCGTGAAGGCGTTCGCGCGGGCGCTGCGGGACGCGGTGCGGCTGACCTCGGACGAGTTGGCGAGCACGAAGGGAGTCCTGTGAGCGCCCCTGAGGTTCTCCTCCTCGACTACGGCGCCGGGAATGTCCGCAGCGCCGCGAAAGCATTGGAACGCGCGGGAATGACGGTGCGTGTCTCCGACTCCCCCGCCGACGTGCCCCACGCGCCCGCCCTCGTCGTGCCCGGGCAGGGCCACTTCCGGCAGGTCATGGAGGCGTTCGACCGGGGGGGCTTCCACGGCCCGGTCATGGACGCCGCCCGCGCGGGCACGCCCCTCCTGGGCATCTGCGTGGGGATGCAGATGCTCCTCACCGACTCCGAGGAGGCGCCCGGCACCCCGGGCCTGAACCTCGTCCCCGGCACAGTCCGCAAGTTCGAGGCCGTCCCCGCGCGCAAGGTCCCGCAGATGGGCTGGAACAGCCTCGACCCGGTGGGCGACTCGCCCCTCTTGCGCGGGCTCGCGTGCCCCGCCTATGCCTACTTCGTTCACTCGTACTACGTGCCGCTGGAGGTGGACGTGGCGGCGGGTGCCGTCACCGAGTACGGGGTGCCCTTCTGGGCAGCCTTCAGCCACGGCAATGTCCACGCCACCCAGTTCCACCCGGAAAAGAGCGGGGCGGTGGGCCTCGCCATCCTCGAACGCTTTCGGCGGCACGTGCTGGAGGGTCGGGAGGCTTGAGGTTTTCTTGGAGGGGCATCCGTGCTGGATGACGACGTGGCGTTGAGCCTGAGCCGGGCAGAGGCCCTCGTCCTCTTCGAGTGGCTCGCCCGTTTCGATGAGGCCGGGATCTTCCCCTTCGATCATCCGGCGGAGCAAAAGGCCGTCTGGATGTTTGAGGGCAAACTCGAAAAAGCCCTCACGGAAGTCCTGGCCCCGGAGTATGAACTGATGCTCCGTCAGGCCAGGGAAGACTTGCTCGGGTCAGACGACTCCCTCTGACCTCCCCGGCCCCGGACTCCGGAGTTCCTTCACCGGCTCCGCCCGGTCTGGATTCTCCCCGTCTCCGTCCAACCCCACCCGGTAGACTCGCCCCATGACCAACGTGCTTCCCCCGGGTGTGCTGCCCCTCGACCACGGCCACCTGCAAAAGCTCGCCACCGCCGACCTCGTGCGGCCCGACCACCTGCTCGGGGCGCATCCGGTCACGGAAGACGGGGTGGAGGGCGTGCGGTTCGCGGTGTGGGCGCCGAACGCCCAGCACGTCAGCGTGGTGGGGGACTTCAACGGCTGGAACGGCTTCGACAACGCCATGCAGAGGCTCGACTTCGGCTTCTGGGGCGCGTTCGTGCCCTCGGCGCGGCACGGCCAGCGGTACAAGTTCCGGGTCACGGGCGCGGACGGGCGCACGGTGGACAAGCTGGACCCCTACGGCACCTTTTTCGAGGTGCGGCCCCTCACCGCCAGCATCGTCTGGGACCAGCCCTTCACCTGGACGGACGACACCTGGATGCGGGAGCGCCGGGCCGGGTACGACCGCCCCATCTCCGTGTACGAGGTCCACGTCGAGTCCTGGGCGCGGCGCGACGACGGCTGGTTCCTCAATTACCGCGACCTCGCCCACCGCCTCGCCGAATACGTGACCTACCTCGGCTACACCCACGTCGAGCTGATGGGCGTGATGGAGCACCCCTTCGACGGCTCGTGGGGCTATCAGGTCACCGGCTACTACGCCCCGACGAGCCGGATGGGCAGCCCCGAGGACTTCAAGTACCTCGTCAACCACCTCCACGAGCGCGGAATAGGCGTCTACCTCGACTGGGTGCCCGGCCATTTTCCGACCGACGAGGTGGGCCTGGCGCACTTCGACGGCTCGCCGCTCTTCGAGTATTCGGACCCCCGCAAGGGCTTCCACAACGACTGGAACACCTACATCTTCGACTACGGGCGCAACGAGGTCGTGATGTTCCTGATCGGCTCGGCGCTCAAATGGCTTCAGGACTTCCACATCGACGGGCTGCGGGTGGACGCGGTGGCCTCCATGCTCTACCTCGACTTCTCGCGCACCGAGTGGGTGCCCAACGTCCACGGCGGGCGAGAGAACCTGGAGGCCATCGCCTTTCTCAAGCGGCTGAACGAGGTGACGCACCACATGGCGCCCGGCAGCGTGACCATCGCCGAGGAGAGCACGGCCTTTTCGGGCGTGACCAAGCCGACGCCGGGCGGCCTGGGCTTCGACTACAAGTGGGCGATGGGCTGGATGAACGACACCCTGCGCTACTTCGAGGAAGACCCCCTCTGGCGCAAGTACCACCACCACGCGCTGACCTTCTTCAACGTGTACCGCGCCACCGAGAACTACGTCCTGGCGATCAGCCACGACGAGGTGGTCCACATGAAGAAGTCGATGGTCATGAAGATGCCGGGCGACTGGTACGCCCAGCGCGCGAACTACCGCGCCTTCCTGGCCCTGATGTGGAGCACGCCGGGCAAGAAGCTCCTCTTCATGGGGCAGGAGTTCGCCCAGACGACCGAGTGGAGCCAGGAAGGCCAGCTCCCGTGGCACCTCGCCGACATTCCCGACCACCGCGGGATCATGAACCTCGTGCGGCGGCTCAATGCCCTCTACCGCGAGCGCCCCGATTGGCACGTCGGCGACGTGGGCTCGGAGGGGCAGGTGTGGGTGAGCGGCGACGACGCCGACAACAGCGTGTACGCCTATCTCCGCCGCGATTCCCAGGGGAGTGCGTGGAGCCTCGTCGTCGCCAACCTGACCCCGGTGTACCGCGACCTCTATCCCATCGGCGTGCCGCAGGGGGGCGAGTACCGGGTGCTTCTCTCCACCGACGACGGCGAATACGGCGGCTTCGGCACCCAGCAGCCCGACCTGACGACCAAGGACGAGGGGTGGCACGGTCAGCCCTGCCACCTGCGGCTGAACCTCCCGCCCACCAGCGTGCTCGTGCTCGAATACGCGGGGGAGACGGGTCAGGCCGTGCCCGCGGGGCCCCAGGTCGAGACGCGGACGACGGAGGCGGGCGCCCGGGAGGACGTGGCCGACCCCGAGTTGAAGGAGACGGCCCCGCCCGTGACGCTGCCCACCGGAGACCGTGGGGCCGGGAACAGCGAGGAACGTTGACGCCGCCCGAACGCCCCCGCGTAGACACGCTGACCGCCCTCAGTTTCGCGCTGTTGGCGGTGGTGGCCGTCCTGCTTCTCCTGCCGCTGCTGGGCGGTCCGCTCCCCAGCCCGTACCTCGTGGCCGTGCTCCTCCTGGCGCGGCTGGGGGTGCAGTTCCTGCGCACGCGGCGTGACCCCACCCTCCGGCGCCCGGCGAGCTGGGCCCTCGACCTCATCCTGATTGGGTTGCTGTTCTACGCGGCCTCCAACCAGCCGCCCCGCTGAGCTTCGACAAACCTTCGACGGCGAGCGGCAGAACTCTGGGTGTCGTCCGTCCGGTGGTCTCTCCTGGCCCCCGCGCGCGGCGCCTGGGCGGGCGTGGCTGGTCGGCCTCAGCGGCGTGTTCCTCCCGGGTCTCGGCATCCTGCTGTACCTGAGAAAGACGCGGGTGAAGGCTCTGGCCGCCGTGCTCGGGGCGGGGGTGCTCGTCCTCGTGCTCGCCCGGCTCGCCATCCGCTGGGGGAGGCTTGAGCGCCCGGCACGGGCCGCGCTATGCTCCTCCCATGACCGTCAACGGCGCGTGGTGGTGGCCTGGCTTCGCCTGGGCCTAACCCGCGCCGTTTTCATCGAAGCAGACCGGACGCGCCCAGGTGGACTCCCCTCCACCGGGCGCGTTTTCTGTTGCCCAGCCACGCGACGGTACAGCACCCGACGACACAGCACCCAGCGACCCAGCCCAGGAGCCCCATGACCCAGCCCACGCCGCACCCCGCTCCAACTCCCAAGGCCCCCGCCGCCATCGCCGTCCAAGAGCTGAACGCCGACCTCGACACACCCGTTACCGCCTATCTCAAGGTCGCGCGGGGGCACGCGGTGAGCTTCCTGCTCGAAAGTGTGGAGGCGGGCGAGCGGCTGGGCCGCTACTCCTTCATCGGCGTGGGCGAATCGGGCCGCTTGACCTTCCGCGCCGGGCGGGTGACGGCGACGGGCACCTTCGGGAGCTTCGACGGGCCCGAGCCCGACCCCCTCGCCCGGCTGTACCACGCGACGACCCGCCCGGTCGCCCTGCCGCCCGGCCTGCCCGCCTTCGTCGGCGGGGCCGTTGGATACGCCGCCTACGACCTCATCCGCGCTTATGAACGCCTCCCCGACGCCAACCCCGACGAGCTGGACGTTCCCGACGCGCTCTTCATCGTGCCGGAGGGCATGGTCGTCTACGACCACCTCAAACACCGACTGATCGCCGTCGCCACCGCCGACACCCAGGAGCGGGCGGACGCGACGGTCGAGGACCTGACCACCCGGCTGCGCGGCCCTCTCCCTGAAGAAGTGCCCGGACGCGAGCCCACCCCCGCGCCCCACTTCGTGAGCAACTTCACGCCGCGGGGCTACATGGACGCCGTGGAGCGCAGCCTGGAGTACATCCGCGCCGGGGACGTCTTCCAGGTCGTGCCCTCGCAGCGCTTCAGCGCCGACCTCACCACGCACCCCTTCGCCCTGTACCGCGCCCTGCGGCGGGTCAATCCCAGCCCCTACCTCGGCTACCTCGCCCTGGGGGACGTGACCCTCGTCGCATCCAGCCCCGAGAGCCTGCTGCGGAGCGACGGGCATACGGTGATCACCCGCCCCATCGCCGGGACCCGCCCGCGCGGCTCGGACCCCGAGACCGACGACGCCCTCGCCGCCGAACTCCTCGCCGACGAGAAGGAGCGGGCCGAGCACCTGATGCTCGTGGACCTGGGCCGCAACGACCTCGGGCGGGTGAGCGGGTACGGGACGGTGCGGGTGCGCGACGCCTTTTCGGTCGAGCGTTACAGCCACGTGATGCACATCGTCTCTACGGTGACGGGCGAGCTGCGGGAAGGGCAGACGCCCCTGCACGCCCTCGCCTCCGTCCTGCCGATGGGCACGGTTTCCGGCGCCCCCAAGATTCGCGCGATGGAGATCATCGACGAACTCGAACCCGTCCGCCGCGGCCCCTACGGCGGCGCCTTCGGCTACATCGCCTTCGACGGCAGCCTCGACATGGCCCTGACCCTGCGGACGATGGTCATCGCTCACGGGAGGGTCCACATCCAGGCGGGGGCGGGCATCGTGGCGGACAGCGACCCGGCGAGCGAGGAGCTGGAGACGCGGAACAAGGCGGCGGCCTTGATGCGGGCGGTGGAGATGGCCGCAGGTGGCCTGTAAGTGGGAAGTGGTCAGTGGTGAGTGGGGAAGGTGGGCAGGGGCCGGGCAGCGTTCGGGACTTACGGATTTGGCAGGAAGGAATGGACGTGGTGGAACATGCCCATCGGTTGACGGCGCAGTGGCCGAAGGTGGAAGTTTACGGTTTGACCTCACGAGCCCGCAGGGCCGCCGTTTCTATCCCTGCCAATATCGCCGAAGGCGTGGGCCGAGGATCGCCCGCAGAACTGGTCCGCTTCTGTCGCATCGCGCTTGGTTCCGCCTACGAACTTCATACCTTGATAGAGCTGAGCATACGGCTCCAGTTGACACCTGTTTCCACCGCTCCCACACTTCTCGACACCCTGAACATCCTCACCAAGCGCCTCAACCGCTTCATCCAATATCAGGAGGCCAAGAGATGATCCCCGACGACCCACTGACCACTTCCCACTTCCCACTCACCGTCCTCCTCATCGACAACTACGACTCCTTCACCTACAACCTCGTCCAATACCTCGGCGAGTTGGGCTGCGACCTCATCGTCTGGCGCAACGATCAGTTCACCCTCGACGACGTGCGGGGATTGAACCCCGACGCCATCGTCGTCTCTCCCGGTCCCTGCACGCCGCTCGAAGCGGGGATGAGCGTGCAGGTCGTCCGCGAACTGGGGCCCGAGTTCCCCACGCTCGGCGTCTGCCTGGGCCACCAGAGCATTGGCGAGGCCTTCGGGGCGCGGGTGGGGCGGGCCCTCCAACCCGTCCACGGCAAGACGAGCCCCGTGCGGCACGACGGCTCGGGCCTCTTCGCGGGGATCGAGGGCGACGTGCGCGTGACCCGTTACCACTCCCTCGTGGTGCGCGACCTGCCGCCCGAACTCGTGCCCGTCGCGTGGACGAGCGACCCCGGCGAGGAGGTGCTGATGGCCCTGCGCCACCGCGACTACCCCGTCTTCGGTGTCCAGTTCCACCCCGAATCCATCGCCACCGAGGACGGTAAGACGATGCTGGGCAACTTCCTGAACGTGGTCCGCGAGCACCGGGTGCAGAAGGAGCCCGCGTGATGCACGCCCGCCTGATGAACGGCGAAATCCTGACCCAACCCGAGGCCGCCGCCTTCATGCGTGAGGTCATGGACGGCGACGTGAGCGGCGTGCGCCTCGCGGCGGCCCTGGCAGCCCTGCGGGTGCGGGGCGAGACGCCCCAGGAGATCGCGGGCTTCGCCCAGGCCATGCGCGAACACGCGGTGCGGGTCGAGGTCGAGCCGCGCGACGTGCTTCTCGACGTGGTGGGGACGGGCGGCGACGGGGCGCACACCTTCAACATCTCCACGACGACCGCCTTCGTGGTGGCGGCGGCGGGCGTGTCGGTCGCCAAGCACGGCAACCGCGCCGCGAGCAGCCGGGCGGGCAGCGCCGACGTGCTCGAATCCCTCGGCGTGAACCTCGACGCCCCCCCCGAGGTGGTGGCGGAGGGCATCAACCGTCTCGGCATCGGCTTCATGTTCGCGCGCAACTACCACCCGGCGTTGCGGCACGCCGCCCCCGTCCGCGCCGACCTCGCCGCCCGCACGGTCTTCAACATCCTGGGGCCGCTCTCCAACCCCGCCGGGGCCACCCACCTCGTCGTGGGCGTGTTCAAACCGGACCTGACCCGCACGCTGGCCGAGGTGTTGCGCCTGCTGGGAGCACGTGGGGCGACGGTCGTCCACGGCAGCGGCCTTGACGAGTTCACCGTCTGCGGCGAGAACACCGTCACGGGCCTGCGTGACGGCGAGGTGATCGACCGTACCCTGCATCCCGAGGAGGCGGGCGTCGGCCTGCACCCCCGCGAGGCCATCGTGGGCGGCACCCCCGCCGAGAACGCCGAGATCACCCGCGCCCTGCTGACGGGCGGCGGCACCCCCGCCCAGCGCGACATCGTGGCGCTCAACGTCGGGGCGGCCCTGCGAACGGCGGAGCGGGTGGGAAGCATCCGCGAGGGGGTCGAGCAGGCCCGCGCGGTCATGGCGAGCGGGGCGGCTTGGGAGTTGCTGGAGCGGTACGCGGCGCACACGCGGCGGACGGGTTGAGTCCAGGAGGGCTGTAGGCCAGTGTCGAATGGTGACCATTTGATCCCTAAGAACGGCTAGATGGCGACCCGATGCTTAATTTTCCCAGATTTGCAATTCCTTAAGTCGTATCGTGACGGCGGTACGGCGAGAGGAGCGCATTTGCGTGTGGGACGAGGTTCTTGAATGGTTACACGTTGAAAACCTGAAGTATTTGCGAGGGGTAGTGAGCCTATCTTTCTTGACCCTAGGCATCACCTTCGCTGCCCATCGGCGTTTCCGCTCCAGGCCGAGTGCCGTTTTCCTGACGGTTGCCCTGTATGTCACGCTTGCGGTGGTGTGGCTCGTGCCCCTTCAATTCGCCATCGAGGGCGATTGGTTTGCGGCTGCCGTTGTATCCATTGGTGTGGTATGGCTTGTCCGGTCGTTGCTCGACGGGTTGGCTGCCGAGCTTTGAGAGGAACAGTCGCTCCCCTCTCACCTCGGCGGCAACAAGACCTTCCCCTCTAGCGGCGAACTCAGCACGATGCTCGTGTCGCAGGTGAAGCCCATCCCGATCAGGTCGCCCAGCATCGTCTCCAGCGCCCCCACGTCGGGCACGGCCACCTTGAGGATGCAGGAGTTGTCCCCGGTCACGCTGTGGCACTCCAGCACGCCGTCGTGCTTTTTCGCCCACCGCACGAGCGCCGGGTCGTTGCGCCCCGAGTCCTGCACCCCGATGAAGGCCGTGATCGTTCGCCCCAGGGGCCTACTCGCTACCCGCACCCCGTACCCCAGGATCACGCCCGCGTCCTCCAGCCGCCGCACCCGCTCGGTGACCGCCGGGGCCGAGAGCCCCACCCGCCGCCCCAGTTCCCTCATGCTCAGCCGCGAGTCGGTCTGGAGTTCTTCGAGGATGCGGTGATCGAGGGGGTCGAGGTGGCCGCCGTGCTGCTTCATGGGGGCATCTTATCAATTGGAAGGTGGTGAATGGCGTTTGACAGCCGACGTGGCGCTCCGGCGTGTCACCTGAATGGGCGGCGCGCCTTCCAAAAGCCCCCGCCAAGCCCAACAATGAACGCGAAGAGATCACATTTCATTCCAGCTCAGGAGGACCCCATGACCCGTGTAACGACACTGCACCCGCAGGCGACCGTCCGGTCCCAGCAGATGCTGCCCCGCAACCACCGCGCCCCGAAGTGGGAGGGCGTGCCCGACGAGCAGTGGTACGACTGGAAGTGGCAGCTCAAGAACCGCATCAACTCCGTCGAGGAACTCGAAGAGGTCATCCGCCTCACCGAGTCTGAGCGGGCCGGGGCGAGTGCCAAGGGCATCTTCCGCCTCGACATCACCCCGTACTTCGCCTCGCTGATGGACCCCGAGGACCCCACCTGCCCGGTGCGGCGGCAAGTGATCCCTACCCACCACGAACTGGAGCCCTTCACGGCGATGATGGAGGACTCGCTCGCCGAGGACAAGCACAGCCCCGTACCCGGCCTCGTCCACCGCTATCCCGACCGGGTGCTGATGCTGGTGACGACCCAGTGCGCCTCGTACTGCCGCTACTGCACCCGCTCGCGCATCGTGGGCGACCCTAGCGAGACCTTCAATCCCGCCGAGTACGAGGCGCAGCTCAACTATCTGCGCAACACGCCCCAGGTGCGCGACGTGCTGCTCTCGGGCGGTGATCCCCTGACCCTCGCCCCGAAGGTGCTGGGCCGCCTGCTCTCCGAACTGCGCAAGATCGAGCACATCGAGATCATCCGTATCGGCACGCGCGTCCCGGTCTTCATGCCCATGCGCGTGACCCAGGAACTGTGCGACGTGCTCGCCGAGAATCACCCGCTGTGGATGAACATCCACGTCAACCACCCCAAGGAGATCACGCCGGAGGTGGCGGAGGCGTGTGACCGTCTCACTCGGGCTGGTGTGCCCCTCGGTAACCAGAGCGTCCTCCTGCGCGGCGTGAACGATCACCCGGTCATCATGCAGAAGCTCCTGCGCGAACTCGTCAAGATTCGGGTGCGGCCCTACTACATCTACCAGTGCGACCTCGTGCATGGGGCGGGGCACCTGCGGACCACGGTGAGCAAGGGCCTGGAGATCATGGAGAGCCTGCGCGGGCACACGAGCGGCTACTCGGTGCCGACCTACGTGGTGGATGCGCCCGGCGGCGGCGGCAAGATTCCGGTCGCGCCCAATTACGTCCTGTCTCACTCCCCCGAAAAGTTGATCCTGCGCAACTTCGAGGGCTACATCGCCGCCTACTCCGAGCCGACCGACTACACCGGCCCCGACATGGCCGTTCCCGACGACTGGCAGCGCCGCGAGCCCGGCCAGAGCGGCATCTACGGCCTGATGGAGGGCGAGCGCATCTCCATCGAGCCCAAGGAGTTCAGCGAGAGTCGCAATCGCCCGGGCGCTACTGTCCACCGCCTCAATAGCCGCGAGGACAAGTGGGCGGCGTACGGGGTGGGGAGTGCGACCGTGACCGACACGGCGCCGGACGGGATGTCGCAGGTGGCGGAGACGGTGAGCGGGGATTGAGCTGCGTAAAACCCCTCAGTCAGCTTCGCTGACAGCTCCCCTCAAGGGGAGCCAGGGTGACACCTTGCCTCCCCTTGAGGGGAGGTGGCCCGTAGGGCCGGAGGGGTTACACGCGACGCCATCGCCCAAGTCCCTCCCTATTCACGCAATTTATTCAGGAGTCCCCATGACCACCCTCCCCAAACCCCGCCAACCCCTCCTCCGCACCGCCCTCCCCGGCCCCAAGACCGCCGAGATCATGGCGCGCGACCAACAGCACCTCTCCACCTCCTACATGCGGCCCTATCCCTTCGTGCCGGACCACGGCGAGGGCGTGTGGCTGACCGACGTGGACGGCAACACCATGCTCGACTTCTTCGCGGGCATCGCGGTGAGCACGACCGGGCACGCCCACCCGCATGTGGTGAAGGCCGTGGGGGAGCAGATGACGCGGTTTACCCACGTCTGCCTCACCGACTACCCGCAGGAGATCACGACGAGCCTCGCCGAGCGGCTGGTCGCCCACATCGAGCGTCCCGGCGAGAAGTGGCGCGTATTCTTCGGTAACTCCGGCGCGGAGGCAGTCGAGGCGGCGGTGAAGCTCGCGCGGAATCACACCGGGCGCACGCACATCATCTCCACGCTGGGCTCCTTCCACGGGCGGACCTACGGCGCGATCACCCTGACGGGCTCCAAGACGAAGTACAAGCGCGGCTTCGGCCCGCTGCTGCCCAACGTCTCGCACGTGCCGTATCCCAATCCCTTCCGTCCACCGCTGGGCAGCACGTCGGAGACCTGCGGGCAGGCGGTTCTCGACCACATCGAACTGCTGTTCCAGACGGTCATTCCCGCCGACGAGGTGGCCGCCTTCATCATCGAGCCCATGCAGGGCGAGGGGGGGTACATCGTGCCGCCCGCAGACTTCCTGCCGCAACTCCGCGAGTTGTGCGACCGACACGGCATCCTCCTGATCTTCGACGAGGTGCAGGCGGGGATGGGGCGCACGGGGAAGATGTTCTCGTTCCAGCATTTCGACGTGCAGCCCGACATCGTGACGCTGGCGAAGGGCATCGCCTCGGGTCTGCCCATCAGCGCGATGCTCGCCCGGGAGTCGGTCATGACCTGGCCCGTCGGCTCGCACGGCTCCACCTTCGGCGGCAACCCGGTCGCGGCGGCGGCGGCGCACGCCACCCTCGACCTGCTCGAAGGCGTGGAGAAGCACCCCGGCTGCGGCGAGAGCCTGATGGAGAACGCCCGCGAGGTCGGCACGTACATCCTGGCCGAGCTGCGGAAGATGCAGTCGGACTTCCCCTTCCTGGGCGACGTGCGCGGTGAGGGCCTGTTCATCGGCTTGGAGTTCGTGGGGCCGGACGGGAGCCCCGACGGGAAACTGCGTGACCGCGCCAGCCTGGAGGTGTTTCGCCGCGGCCTCCTGAACCTCGACTGCGGTGAGGCCGTCATCCGCATCAGCCCGCCGCTGATCCTGACGCGCGAGGAGGCCGCGACCGGGTTACAGATCATGCGGGAGGCGCTGGCGGCGTTGTAGGTCGGGACAGGGGTCAGGGTGGGCCGTGATGTGCAAAACTTCACGGTCCACCTTCCACAGTTCACACTCCTCCGGGCGTGTTACGCTGTGATCAGAAAGGAGGCCGACGTTGACCGTCACCATCGACGATCCGACCAAGACCGGGTACGCCGCCGAGGTGGTGGCGAACGCCTTCCTCGACCTCGCGCGGGCGGAGGGACGGACCCTCACGCAGATGCAGGTTCACAAACTGGTGTACATCGCGCACGGGTGGACGCTGGCGCTGCTGGGGCGGCCCCTGATCTACAACACGGTCCACGCGTGGCAACGCGGCCCGGTCGTCCGCCGGTTGTGGGACCACTGGGGGGGCCGGGGCCGCACGCCCATCGCCGAGCCACTCGACGTGTCGCCGGGCGAACCCGACCTCAGCCGGGACCCCGCCGCGCTGGAGGTGATCCGCAGCGTGTGGATGACCTACGGGCAGATGGACGGCGAGGAACTCTCGCGGCTGACGCACCTCCAGGGCACCCCCTGGATGCAGGTGTTCGGGAGCCGGAACGACCTGATTCCCAACGAGGTCACCCGCGAGTACTACACGGCGCTCTCCCGCAGCGCCTGAGCGGGAGCGCATGACCGAGCCCCGGCCCGACCCGCTTGTTCCCCCCGCTACCCCCATCAGCTCCATCCAGATGAGCGCGATCCAGGCCCGGGTGGAGGGCGGCCTGGAGAGCGAGCGCCGCCAGCGGGCCGACGAGGACTACCTCCGGCAGCGGCAGGCCTTATCGCTGAGCGAGGCCCGGGCCCAGCAGCGGTGGCGCGGCTGGGCGGGTTTTGCGGTCTTTACCCTGGCGACCCTCTGGCTCGTCGCCGACGTGATCCTGACCGTCGCGGTCGGGTGGGGCACCCTGCTGGGCCGCCCCTTCCGGCTGGAGGCGGGGGTGATCATCGCCTTTCTGACGACGAGCACGGCGACCGTGATCGGCCTGTTCCTCGTCTTCCTGCGCTGGCTCTACCCGCAGGAACCGGAGCGGGTGGTCCCGACGCCGGACCCTAGGACGCGCTGACGCCGGTCTGCGCCCGCTCCTCCAGCACGCGCAGCACGTCGGCGGCGTGGGTGGCCGGGTTCACGCCTCGCCAGTGGTGGGCGACCTTGCCCCCTGGGTCGATCAGGAACGTCTCGCGCGCCGCCAGGCCGAGCAGCCCGCCCAGCCCGCCGATCACCCCGTAGGCGCGGCTGACGCTGCGGTCGCCGTCGGGGATCAGGGGGAACGACAGCGAGCAGGAGTCGCGGAAGTTCGCCTGCCGGGCCTCGGTGTCGGTGCTCACGCCGACGACCTGCGCGTTCAGGCGCTCAAACTCGGGGAGGGCCGCCTCGAAGCGCCGGGCCTCGATCGAGCAGCCGGGGGTGTTCGCGCGGGGGTAGAAGTACAAGACCACCCAGGACCCGCGCAACTCGGCGAGCCGGACGGGGCGCCCGTCGTCGCTGCGCGCGTCGAAGCTGGGGGCGGGTTGACCGACAGAGGGACTCATGGAACCGATTTTAAGGCCCCCGCCTACAATGCCCGCGTGCCCCGCCCCACGGTCCCCGCCCTCACCACGCCGCTGCTGCCCTTCGCGGGGCGCGTGGTTGTCCTCGGCGTCTCGGGCGGCGCGGACAGCGTGGCGCTGCTGCGGGCCCTCCTGATGGTCGGCGCGCGGCCCGTCGCGGCCCACCTCGACCACGCCCTGCGCGAGGGGTCGGGGGGGGATGCCGACTGGGTGCGGGACCTCGCGGAGGGCCTGGGCGTGCCCGTCGAGGAGACGCGCGTGGACGTGGCGGCGGTGGCCGAGCGGCGCGGCTGGAACGTGGAGGACGCGGCCCGCCGGGTGCGCTACGAGTTCCTGGGCCGGGTGGCGAAGCGGCACGGCGCGGAGGCGGTGCTGACCGCCCACACCCGCCGCGACCAGGCGGAGACGGTCCTGATGAGCCTGCTGCGCGGCGAGGCCCTCCCGAGCGGCATCCCGCCCGCCCGGGGCCGGGTGCGCCGCCCCTGGCTGGACGTGCCCCGCGCCGAGATCGAAGGCTTCCTGCGCACTCTCGGGCAGGGCTGGCGCGAGGACCCCACGAACGCCGACCCTGCCCGGACCCGCGCCTGGCTGCGGACGGTCGTGCTTCCCACCCTCGCCGCCCGCTTCCCCGAGGTCGAAGGCGCCCTCGCCCGGGTCGCCACCTTCGCCCGCGAGGACGACGCGGCGTTGGGGGAGTGGGCCTCGCGGCTCGGCGATCACGCGCCCCTCGCCGCCCAGCCGCCCGCCGTGCTGCGGCGCTTCGTCGTTCGGGCGCTGAGGGGGGCTGGCCTGCCGTACCACGCCGAACACGTCGTGACGCTCACGCACGCTCTCTCTGGAGGAGAGACGGCCCACGTCACCCTTCCCGGCGCGCGGGACGTGACGGCGACGGGTGGCAGGCTGCACCTCGCGCCGCAATCCTGGCCTGTCCCCACCTTCCCGCTCCCCGAGGGCTGGACCCGGCGCACCCGGCGGGACGGCGACCGGATTCGCCTTTCCGGCGGCACGCGCAAGCTCAGCGACGTGCTCACCGACGCGCATATCCCGAGGGAGGAGCGCGACCGGGTGCCGCTCCTCGCGGAGGGGGGGGACGTGCGGTGGGTGGGCCTGCGTCCTCCCCTCTGGGCGGTCGGGGCGCGGGAGGAGGCGGGTCAGCCCGAAGACCCCCTCCCCGCCGCGATGGGGGAGGCGCTCGCCCTGGCCCGCGAGGCCGCCTCTGCGGGCGAGGTCCCGGTCGGCGCAGTCGTCCTCGGGCCGGACGGGGCGGTCGTTGGGCGTGGACACAACCTCAGCCGGGAGATGGGCGACATGACCCGCCACGCCGAGGTGGAGGCGCTGCGGGAGGCGGCCCGCACCCTCGGCACCCCCTACCTGACGGCCTGCACCCTCGTCGTCACGCTCGAACCCTGCCCGATGTGCCTGGGGGCGGCGGTCGAGGCCCGGGTGGGGCACGTCGTCTTCGGGGCCCGGAATCTGAAGGCGGGAGCGCTGGGCGGCGTGACCGACCTCCTCGCCCACCCCTGGGGTCACACGCCGCGCGTGACGGGCGGCGTCCGGGAGCGGGAGGCCGCCCGGCTGCTGCGTGACACCTTCCGGGCGCTGCGGGGCGGATAGGGGAGGCCGTCACTCGCCGCCGCCGCCCCCCCCGCCGTCACCTCCGCCCCCACCGTCACCCCCGGCGTCGCACCCCCCGTCACTCCCGCCGGAGTCCCCGAACCCCCAGAACCCGCCGTCCGTCCCGCCCGATCTGCTCCGGTCTCCCCGCCGCTCCCGCTCGCGCCCGTAGGCCGTGGTGAGAAGGAGCAGGGCGAGCACGAGGACCACCGCCCCCGCCACCCACCCGGCGGAAAGGATCATCAGGGTGGAGAGCAGCCCGAGCGTGACCACAAGGAGCGTGAGGGGAGAGGCGGTGCGGCGCGGCTGGGTTCGCATGTGGACCTCCGTTGGGTGGGGCGTCTGGGGATGAGGATTCCTGCCCCCAGCGTCCGCCCGCGCCGTCAGCCGACCGTCAGCGCGGGGCCAAGGCCACCTCGGCCTCGGTGTCATCCGGATCGGGGCCGCGCCCTGTACGGTGAGGAGGCTGGGCCGCCCCCACGGGGAAAGGGCATCCTGTCTGCCCGCTGCCCCTATCCTGTGCCCCATGCGCGTCGTCCTCAAGCTCGGCACCAGCGTCCTCACGGCGGGCACCGACCGATTGCACCGCCCCCGGCTGGTGGACCTGATCCGCGACGTGGCGGCGGTGAGGGGGGCCGGGCACGAGGTCGTCCTCGTCACGAGCGGCGCCGTGCTCGCGGGCTGGGAGGCGCTGGGCTTTGCGCCGCGCGACCGGACGCTGGCCGAAAAGCAGCTCCTCGCGGCGGTCGGGCAGGGACGGCTGATGCACACCTACGCGACCCTCGCCGACCTGTACGGGATCAGCGTCGCGCAGGTGCTCCTCACCGCCGACGACTTCCGCGACCGCACCCGCTATCTCAACGCGCGCACCACCCTGGAGGGCTGCCTCACCCGCGGCGTCCTGCCGGTCATCAACGAGAACGACGCCGTGGCGACCGGGCAGCTCAAGGTCGGGGACAACGACACCCTCTCGGCCTTCGTGGCGAACCTCGTGGAGGCCGACCTCCTCGTGATCCTCACCGACGCGCCGGGGCTCTACACCGCCGACCCGCGCACCCACCCGGGGGCGACCCTGATTCCCGTGGTCGAGCGGGTCACGCCCGAGGTCTGGGCCCTGGCGGGAGGGGCGGGCAGCCACCGCGGCACGGGCGGGATGCACACCAAGATCCAGGCCGCCGAGATCGCCACCCGCGCCGGAACGCCCGTCGTGATCGCGCCCGGCGACGCGGGGAGCGCGCTGACCCGGCTCGTGGGCGGCGAGGAGATCGGCACGCGCTTTCTCGCGCACGGCTCGCGCTTGGAGGCCCGCAAACGCTGGATTCTCGCCGAGGTCGCCACGGGCCGGGTCACCCTCGACGACGGCGCCGCCCGGGCGGTGCGCGAGCGGGGCGGAAGCCTGCTGCCCGCCGGGATCGCCGCCGTCCACGGTCCCTTCGAGCGCGGCCACACCGTGCGCCTCCTCGCGCCCGACGGCTCCGAGGTCGCCCGGGGCCTGACCCGCTACCGCGCCGCCGACCTCGCCCGGATCGCGGGACACCACTCGCGCGACATCGAGGGCGTGCTGGGCTTCACCTACGGGCCGGAGGCGGTGCACCGGGACGATCTGGTGAGGCTGTAGGACGGGAGGACGCGGTGTGCGGGGAGCGGGAGGTGGGAAAAGGAGGAGCCCTGCCTCCCGCGCACCGCGTCCGGCGTCCCGCCTCCCTGCTACCCTGCCCTCATGACGACCACCGGGACCCTCTCCGTCCGGGACCTCGGCGTGCGGGCGCGGCGGGCGGCGCGGGTGCTGCGCTCGCTGCCCACCACGCGCAAGGCGGCGGCCCTGCACGCCGTCGCGCGGGAACTGCGGGCACGCGGGCAAGACATCCTCGCCGCGAACGCGCGGGACGTGGCGGCGGCGCAGGCGGCGGGTTTGCCGGGGCACATGGTCGCCCGCTTGCGGCTGGACGCCCCCTCACTCGCGGCCATCGCCGCCGACGTGGAGGCGGTCGCGGGGCTGCCCGACCCCGTGGGGGAGACCACCTCCGAGGAGGTCCGCCCGAACGGCCTTCGCGTCTCGCGCCGCCGGGTGCCCCTCGGTGTCCTGGGCGTGATCTACGAGAGCCGCCCGAATGTCACCGTAGACGTGGCCGCCCTCGCTCTGATGAGCGGGAACGCGGCCATCCTGCGCGGCGGCAAGGAGACGGTGGACAGCAACGCCGCCTTAGAGGAGGCCATTCGCGCCGCCCTCGCCTCCGAGGGGCTGCCGGGCGACGCCGTGCAGGTCATCCGCGACCCCGCCCGCGAGCGGATGCTCGAACTTCTGCGGCTCGACGACCTCGTGGACGCGATTATTCCGCGCGGCGGCGCCGGGCTGCACCGCTACTGCGTCGAAAACGCCACCGTCCCCGTCATCGTGGGCGGCATCGGCGTGGTGCATGTCTACCTCGACGAGAGCTTCACCCGCGACTCGGCGGACGTGGGGCGCGCCGTCCAGCTCATTCGCAACGCCAAGGTGCAAAAACCCAGCGCCTGCAACGCCCTCGACACCCTGCTCATTCACGAGGGGGCGCTGCCCGCCCTGCCCGCCATCGCCCGCGATCTCGCATCCCACGGCGTCACCCTGCGCGCCGACCCTCCCTCCCTGCGGGTGCTGGAGGAGGCCGGAATCGAGGCCGAGCCCGCCCGAGACTCCGACTACGGCACCGAGTTCCTGGCCCTCACCGCCAGCCTCCGCACCGTCTCCGGGTTGGACGAGGCCCTCGACCACATCGCCGCGCACGGCAATCACACCGACGTGATCCTGACGCGCGACCTCTCGCAGGCTGAGCGCTTCGTGACGGACGTGGACAGCGCCGCCGTGATGGTGAACGCCAGCCCCCGTTTCAACGACGGCGGCCAGCTCGGCCTCGGCGCGGAGGTCGCCATCAGCACCCAGAAGCTCCACGCCCGGGGCCCGATGGGTTTGCGCGAGCTGACGACGACGAAGTGGGTCGTGGTGGGGGAGGGGCAGGTGCGAGGGTGAGCCGGGAGTCGCGCTACTTCCGAATGCACGGGGACACGGGGAAAGAGGAAACCGAAGAGTTGGTCGAATACGGCGGGGAATATCCCTCCCGACAGGTCCGTATCCCGCTGCGCGACGGCACCGGCTACACCGACGAGCGGAGAAAGGGTTCGCTCGGTGTATGACTGGAACCTGCTGACCGACCTGCCGTTCGACCCGGAGGACGACTCAGCCACGTACGACGAGGGGAGACGGGCCGACCACCGCTTTTCGCTCTTGCGGGCTGGCCTCTCGAAGCGTCCTCCCCGGTCCTGAGCCTCAACCCCCGTTGACCTTCCTCTCGCCCCCGCTCCAGACCCAGCGGGCAGACTCCCGGTACGTCTGACGTCTGGAGGGCGAAGTATGAACACGATTCTGGTGTACGGGGCCACGGGATCACAGGGCGAGCCGGTCGCGCGCCGCCTGCTGGAGGCGGGGCACCGGGTGAGGATTCTGGTGCGCCAGCCCGAGCGGGCCGGGGACCTGCGGGCGCTGGGCGCCGAGGTGATGCAGGGCGACCTGAGCGACGCCGAGGCCACCCGCCGGGCGAGCACGGGCGCGGACGGCGTGGTCTTCCACCTGCCCTTCGCGGGCGGGAACCCGATGGACCGCCCGATGCAGGCGCGCAACGTGATCGACGCGGCGCGGGAGGCGGGCGTGCGGCTCCTCGTGTGGAACGCGAGCGGTGAAATCGCCCCCGAAAGGACAGGCAACCCGGGGCTGGACGTGCGCCTCGACGTGCTGGAGGTCATCCAGGCGAGCGGCGTGCCGTACGTCGTCTTGCAGCCCACCGGGTACATGGAGAACTTCCTGGGCCCGTGGACGGCCCCCGAGGTCGCCTCACGGGACGTCTTCACCTATCCGGTCCCCAACGAGGTGCGGATGCAGTGGATCGCGTCCGACGACCTGGGCAAGTTCGTCGCCTACGCCTTCGCGCATCCCGAGCTGGCCCCCCTCAACCTCAAGGTGGCGGGCCCCGAACGCCTGAGCGCCGAGGAGGTCGCCGAACGCTTCAGCCGCGCCCTGGGCCGCCCCATCCGTTTCGAGCCCCAGAGCCCCGAGGTCTTCGGGGAGAGGATGGACACGATCTACCCCGGCATGGGCCGCTTCGCCGCGATGGCGTACCAGCGGGCCTTCACCGACCCGCCCAGCATGTCGAGCGACGTGGATGTGGACTCGGCCCTGCAAAAGATGCCCGTGACCCTCACCACTTTGGAGGACTGGGTGCGGGAGCACGCGGACGCCTTCGGAGCCGGAGAGGTGGCCCGGCCCCATGCTTGAGTACCGCACCTTCGGGGCCAACACGTATCTGCTTCAGACGGACGAGGGCCCCCTCCTGGTGGACAGCGGCCTCGCCGGAACGCGTGAGAAGGTCCTCGGCTGGGCGCGGGGGGCGGGGGTCCGGGCCGTCCTCCTCACCCACCACCACCCCGACCACGCGGGGGGTGCACGCTTCCTGTGGGAGTCGCTGGGCCTGCCCACGTACGCCCACCCGCTCGACCTGCCCTACCTGACGGGGGAAACGCCGCGCCCCACCTTGCCCGTGCCCGTGATCGGGCGGTTCCTCAATTTCCCGGTGTCCCCCGTGCCGCGGGCCGCGCTCCAGACGCTGGAGGAGGGCGACACGCTGATGGGCTGGCAGGTCGTCCACCTCCCCGGACACACGCCGGGGCAGATCGGGCTGATGCGGGATGGGGTGCTCGTCGCGGCGGACGCCCTCGGCTCACGTCGGGGGCAGGCCGTGATGGGACCTCCCTTTTTCACCGCCGACATGGCGCAGGCCCAACGCACCGTTCGCAAGATCGCCGACCTCGCCCCGCGTGAGGTGTACGTGGGGCACGGCCCCGTCACGACCGCCGAATCGGTGCGGGCGCTGGCCGACAAGCTCGGAGTTTAAGGAGACCGCATGATCTTTCTGACCGGAGTGTCCGGCGAGCTGTCGGGCCGCATCGCGCGCCTTCTGCTCGACCGGGGCGTCCCCTTCCGCGCCTCCACCCGCGATCCGGGTCGGGTCGCCTGGCTCACCGGGCGCGGCGTGGAGGTCGTGGCGACCGACTACGAGGCGCCCAACTTCGCGGACGCCGTGCGGGGAAGCAGCCACCTCCTGCTGCTCTCGACGCCCGCCCACGACGAGGCGGTGCGCGTGCGCCAGCACCTCCGGGCCATCGAGGCCGCCCGCGAGGCCGGGGTGGAGCGCGTCTCCTACACCTCCTTCCTGGACGTGGACCCGGCCTCACCCTTCCGGGCGGCGGCGACCCACGCGGCGACCGAGCAGGCCCTCCGCCAGAGCGGCGCCCGCTACACGGTCCTGCGGCCCAGCCTGTACCTCGACAGCCTGGGGATGACTCTGCGGCAGGCGGCGGGGAGCGGCGTCCACCGCGCCCCCACGGGGGAAGCACGGGCCACCTACGTCTCGCGCGACGACATCGCCGCGGTGGCTGCCGCCCTCCTCAAAGGGGGCGGCCACGAGGACGAGGTGCTGGAAATCACCGGGCCGGAGTCGCTGACCCAGGCCGAGATCGCTGAACGTCTCGGGCGGGTGATCGGGCGCGAGGTGCGGTATGAGCCGGTCTCGCTGGAGGAGTTCCGGGCGGGCCTCGCCGCCGCCGGGTTTCCACCCCCCGCCGTCGCCGGGGTCGGCGGCATCTACGCCGCCATCGCCGCCGGGCACTTCGACCGGGTGACGAACGTGGTGGAGCGGATGACGGGGCGGCCCGCGACGGGCGTGGAGGAGTATCTGCGCGGGGCATTCCCGGCGGCCTGAGCGGAGACAAAGAGGGTGGGGGACAGGTTCACGCCCCGTCCCCCACCCTCTTTGTCCAGCCCTACACCTCGATAGGCACGTTCACACCCAGTTCCGCCAGCACCGTGCGGATGGCCTGTGCGTCGATGCCCGCCCGCGCGTGGACGCTCTCGACGGTCGCGTGGTCCTGGAACTCGTCGGGGATGCCGAGCACCCGCACGGGGGTCCGCAGTCCCATCCCGCTGAGCGCCTCTAACACCGCGCTCCCGAAGCCGCCCACGACGGTGTTGTCCTCGACCGTGATCAGCGCGCGGGCTTTCCCGGCCACCTCGCGCAGCATCGCCTCGTCGAGCGGCTTCACGAAGCGGGCGTTCACCACGCCGACGCCGGGGAGGTCGGCACTCGCCCGCAGCGCGTACTCCAGCGCCTTGCCGCCCGCCAGGATCACCACGTCGTCCCCGTCGCGCAGCCGCTCCCAGGTGCCCCACACGAGAGTCGGCCACGTCCCCTCCGGCACGCGCTCGGTGTTGCCGCGCGGGTAGCGGATGGCGAAGGGGCCGGGGCTCTCCTGCGCGGCCTTGAGCATCCCCCGCAGCTCGGCGGCGTCTTTCGGCAGGCCGACGCGGACGTTCGGGATCGAGCGCAGGTAACTCAGGTCGAACACGCCGTTGTGGGTCGCCCCGTCCGCCCCCACGATGCCGCCCCGGTCGATGGCGAAGGTGACGTTCAGGTTCTCGATGGCGACGTCGTGCAGCACCTGATCGTAGGCCCGTTGCAGGAAGGTCGAGTAGATCGCCACGATGGGCCGCATCCCCTGGAGCGCCATCCCGGCGGCGGTCGTCACCGCCACGTCCTCGGCGATCCCCACGTCGAGGTAACGGTGCGGGTGGACCTGGCTGTATTTCACGAGGCCGCTGCCCTCGCGCATCGCGGGCGTGATGACGAAGGTGCGCGGGTCCGCCTTGGCGAGTTCCGTCACCGCGTCCCCGAAGGCCGCGCTCCACGAGTAGGCGTCGCTGGGCTTGAACTCCCCGGTCGCCGGGTCGAACTTGCCCGGCCCGTGCCAATAGATCGGATCGGCCTCCGCGTAGCTCAGGCCCTTGCCCTTCTTCGTGACGACGTGGAGGATGGTCGGCCCGTCGAGGTCCACGAGCCGCTCGATCAACCACACGAGTTCCTGCACGTTGTGGCCGTCCACTGGCCCGACGTACCGCACGCCCATCGCCGCGAAGGGGTTCACGCTCGCGGGGTCGAAGAAGTGGCGCGTGCTGCTCTTGGCGCGGCTCATGAAGTCGGCGAGGGGCTTGCTGACGGCCTGCATCGCCTTCTTCCCGGCGCCCTCGCCCTCCTGGAACCATTTCTGGACCTGGAGGCCGCGCATGAACTTGTTCAGGGCGCCGACGTTTTCCGAGATGCTCATCTCGTTGTCGTTGAGGATGATCAGCATCTTGCGGTTCATGTCGCCGATGGTGTTCAGCGCGGCGAGGGCCATCCCGCCCGTCAGCGACCCGTCCCCGATTACGGCGGCGACCTTGTGGTCCTGCCCCAGCGAGTCGCGGGCGAGCGCCATGCCGAGCGCGTTTGCCAGGGAGGTGCTCGCGTGTCCTACCGTGATCGCGTCGTGCTCGGACTCGCTGACCTTGGTAAAGCCGCTGAGGCCGCCCTCCTTTTTCACGGACGACATCCCCGAGCGGCGCCCGGTCAGCATCTTGTGGGCGTAGGCCTGGTGCCCCACGTCGAAGAGGATGCGGTCGCGCGGCGAGTTCAGGACGTAGTGCAGCGCCACGATCAGGTCGGTGGCGCCGAGAGAGCTCGCCAGATGCAGGCCGCCCACCGAGCACACCCGCACGATCTCGCCCCGCAGTTCCTCCGCGAGGAGGGGGAGCTGGTCGCGCGTGAGGGTCTTGAGGTCTTCCGGGCTGGTCACCCGGTCGAGGAGTGGGGTTCGGCTCGCCGGGGACAGGCTGGAGGTGGTCGTCGGCTCGCTCATGGCTGGCCTCCCTTGGGGTTGAGCTTAAGGATGGAGCGCGCCCCGAATGTCCCGCCCGGGAAGCCCCGCCCCTCAGCGCGCATTGAAGTTCCTCCCGGTGAGGAGCAGGCCCTCGGGCGTCCGCACGTCCCCCACGAAGGGCGCGAACCACAGTTGCTGCGCCTGCGGGAAGAGCCCGCCCACGTCGTCGGTGATCTGGCGGGTGACGACCCACACGTCGAAACTTCCGCCCGGGACGGTGACCCGGCGGCGATCCTGCACGTCGTAGCGGTAGCGCAAGGTGCCCTGCGCCTGGACCTTGCCGTCGTCGCTCGTGATCGTCACGCGGCTCTCGCCCTGCCAGGACAGGCCCACCCGCCACGCGCCCTCGGCGGGGGCCTCCAGCCAGGCGGGGTCGAGCCCGACGGTGACGCCCGGCTTGCGGAAGCCGAGCAACCGCGCGCCGCCCTGATCCACCTGCCGGTACCACGTCTGCTCGGCGCCGCGCCCGGTGAGCTGCGAGGCGAGGACCGTCTGCCCGGCGAAGACGGTGGGCCCGAGTGAGCGCAACGTGTACGGCGCGCCGCCCGCCGCCTCGCCCTCGGGGAGGTAGGTCCAGGTGAGCCCCGTCTCCTGGGGGTAGAACGACACGCGGCTGACCGGGGTGCTGGCCTGAACGGCGGGGGCGCCCGTCTGGGGAGCAGGCGCGCAGGCCCCCAGCGCCGCCAGCAGCGGAAGGGCGAGGAAGCGGGCACGGCCTCGCATATGGAGGAGGGTAAGGCAGGGCATCGGTCCCATTCTGTCAGCATTCCTGAAGTCAGGCTGACCGAGGCCACACGAAAAAAGGAAGAAAGGGCGCTGGGCACGCCCCTTCCCCGTCAAGACCCCTGGCCTCAACCCTGCTTGTCCCCGCCCTGCACGCGGGCCTTGAGGGCGGCGAAGGCGTCGTCGAGTTCGCGGTCGCGGCCCAGGTCGCGGAGCTGCGCGTCGATGTCGTTCTCCTCGCGCAGCTCGGTCATCGCCCGGTTGCGGTCCTCCATCCCGGCGACCTTGCGCTCCATCTCCTCGAAAGCGCCCATCGCGCTGCCCGCCTGATCGAAGCCGCTCACCCGGTCGAGGGTCGCCCCCGCCTGGGCGGTCTTCTGCCGGGCGGCGAGCAGCGACTTGCGGGATTCGAGCTCGTCGATCTTGGCCTCCAGGGCGCGCAGTTGCGTCTTGAGCTGATCGACGGTGCTGCCCTGCACCCCGAGCTGCTCCTCGAACCCCCTGGCGAGGTCTTTGTGGTTTTGCGAGCGGCGCAGCGCCTCGCGGGCGAGCTCCTCGCTGCCGCCGCGCAGGGCTTCTTCCGCCTTCTTCTCGTACTCCTCGGCGAGGCGGCGGTTGGTGTTCGACTCGCGCTCGAGCTTGGCGTTCTGGCTCATCGCGTCGGCCACCTCGGCCCGCGCCTCGCCGTAGGCGGCCCGCATGTCGCGCAGGGCCTGGTCGATGATCTTGGCGGGGTCTTCGGCGCGGCTGATCATGTCGTTCACGTTGGCGCGCAGCAGTCTGGACAGTCGGTCGAGAATACTCATGTGGGGTGTGCCTCCTTGGCGGCTATGATTACGCACCCCGCCCGCCCGGAGTTGCCCCCAAGCGCGACCCTCAAGGCGAGGTGAACGTCGGCTCTAGGCTCCAAAAAGAAGGAGGCGCCCACTCCCGGACGCCTCCCCCTCCTGCTGGCGACGGGTCTCAGAACACGATGGGCCGCAGCCCCACGCTCGCCGTCCCGCACGCGACCGTGACGTTCGAGCCCGCCGGGGTGAGGGTGCAGCCCAGCGAGCGCAGCCCGGCGAGCGGGAAGATCAGGTTGCGCCCGTCGGTGGCCGGAACGAGGGGCAGCTCCACGTTGCCGCTCCCGAGCTGGGCCGTCTTCTGCCCCACCGTGACGGTCAAGGGCGCGTCGGTGCCGCGCGCGAGGCGGAACTTCCCGGCGCCCAGCGAGGTCACGTTCACCACGCCCACGAGGTCGCGCCCCAGGACGTAGGGCTGGCCCTTCACGACCCCCGTGGGCGCGGTGGTGGGCGAGGCCGCCTGGGCGACCGCCGGGTTCGCCGCGTCCACGACGACCAGGGTCTCGCGGTCGCTCAGGGCCGAGAGCAGCACGTAGGCGCCCACCGGGCCGTTCGGGGTGGCCGACACCAGCAGCGAGCTGGCCTTGCCGCTCGGGGTGTTCCGCCAGTCACCGAGCGCCCGGGCGCCGAGCTTGCCGCGCACGAGCGGGCGCAGGGCGGCGGGGGCGTTTTGCACGTACAGGCACACGGCGGAGGGGCTGACCCGCAGCGCCGCCGGGCAGGACACGATCTGGCCCCGGACGGTGCCGCTGACCTCGACGGCGAGGCTGCTCGCCGCCCTCGCGGTCGCGGCGGAGATGGTGGCGGCAGGCCGGGCGGGAGCCGCCGGGGTGGCGGGGCGGGCGGGCGTGGCCGTGCCCTGGGCGGCAACCACCCCGGAGAAGCCCGCCAGGAGCAGGCCCGCGGCGCGAAGCGTTTGGGAAATTTGGGGCATGGCGCCCATCCTACCCGCCTCCCATGAGCGTCGACTTTGAGTTTCTCATCGCCTCTGCCCCGGCCCGGCCACCGCGAAAGCGGCCTGCCCCGGGACCGGGCCGCGGTAGACTCGGGGGCGTGCTCTGGCTGCGGCTCGTTCTCATTTTGCTCGGATTGATCGCCGGTCTGGGGGTGGGCCGGGCGCTGGAGGGGGGCAGCGGCGCCCCCGACCTGGCCCGGGTGAACACCCTCAGCCTGGGGCTGGCGGGCGCCCTCGCTGCCCTGCTCCTCGCTCCGCGCGCCGAACGTCTCGCCGCCGGGTGGGCGGGCGGGCTGGGGCGCTGGTACGCCGGGCTCTCCCCGCGCCGGGTCGCGGCGGCCACCTTCGGGCTGATGGTCGCCCTGCTGCTGAGCGTCTTGCTCGGGAGTCTCCTGCGCGGTCTGCCGTTTTCCACCTGGCTGTGGAGCGTGCTCGTCACCCTGCTGCTCGCGGCCTTTTTCGTGCCCTTCGCCCTGCGCCACGAGGGCGCCTTCGCGCCGCTGGCCCTGCCGCCCGCCCGGCGCCCCGCCGGGGGCAAGCTTCTCGACACGAACGTCATCATCGACGGGCGCGTCCTCGACCTCGCCCGCTCCGGCTTTCTGGAGGGCGACCTCATCGTGCCCGCCTTCGTGCTGCGCGAGTTGCAGCTCCTCGCCGACCACGCGGACCCGCAGAGGCGCACGCGCGGCAAGCGAGGCCTGGGCGTGCTCGAAGAGTTGCGTGAGCTTCGCCCCCTGCGCGTCGAGGACTGGGACGACCCCTCCTTACCCACCGTGGACGACAAGCTCGTGCGGCTCGCCCGCCAGACGGGGGCTGCCCTGCTCTCCAACGACGGCAACCTCGCCAAGATCGCCCGGCTGCACGGGGTCACCGTCCTGAGTCTGCACGCGCTCGCCGTGGCCCTGAAACCCCAGGTCCAGGCCGGGGACTACCTCACCGTCACGGTCACGAAAAACGGGCAGCAGCAGGGCCAGGGCGTCGGTTACCTGGAAGACGGCACGATGGTCGTCGTGGAAGACGGCCTGAAGTACCGGGGCAAGCCCACCCGCGTCCTCGTGGTGAACAATGTCCAGACGAACGTGGGCCGCATGATCTTCGCGCGGGCGGAGAAGCAGGGCGCGGCGTGAGGGAGCCCTTCGTCTGCTGAAAAGACCCGCCGCCTCCGTCGAGGCGACGCCCGCTTTCTGTGGCCTGCGCCGAAGGTCATTCGCCCGTGAGGCAGGGGACGGAGGCGGGCCGAGGAGCCCCCTTCCTCACACGGTCACGGGCTCGACCGTCACGCCCATCGTGCCGGGTCCGGTGTGGGTGGCGATCACGGCCCCGATCTGGTGGTCGCCGAGGTCGGTGAAGGTCACGCCACTCAGTCCGGCGCGGATTTCCCGGACGTATTCCTCGCCGCCCAGGGTCGCCAGGAAGGCCACCCGCACCTCGCCGTGGTCGGCGGCGTACTTGCGAACGTGATCCACGATGTCCGCGACCGCCTTCTTGTGCCCGCGCACCCGCCCGGCGGACTCGACCCGTCCTTCTTTGACCGTCAGGATCGGCTTGATGTTCAGGAGGCTGCCGAGCAGCGCCTGCGCGCCCCCGATTCGCCCGTTGATCCGCAGGAAGTCGAGCGTGTCCACCGTGAAGCGGATGTTGGCGACCGCCGCGATGCGGTCGAGTTCGGCGACGATCTCGGCGCTGCTTCGGCCTTCCCGGGCCCGGTCGGCGGCGCGCAGGGCCTGCATCCCCAGGGTCAGGCTCGCCGAGCGGCTGTCCACGACCGTCACCCGGCCCCCGAAGTCCGCAGCCGCCAGCCGCGCGCTGCCCACCGTGCCCGAAAGCTGCCCGCTGATGTGGACGCTGATCACCTCGTCGGCGCTTTCCAGGGCCTCGCGGTAGACGGCGGCGAACTCGGCGGGGCTGGGCTGCGAGGTGCTGGGCGTCTTCTTGCCCTCCTTCAGGCCCCGGAAGAGGTCGGCGGGCGTGATCTCGATGCCGTCTTTGTGCATCTTGCCGTCGAACAGCACGTACAGCGGCACGCTCCGGATGCCGTGCTGGGCGCACACGTCGGGGGCGAGGTCGCTCGTCGAGTCCGTCACGATGGCGATGGTCATGCCCCGATCTTACAGCGGAGCTCGCCGCCTTCCCTGACGCGGGGGCCCGTCCTCCACGGCCAGGGACGGGGGTGAGGGTGGCCCCGTCCGTCCCGCCGCTATCCATCAGTTCCCGGTGTACTGGATGCGGTAGACCCGCCCCTCGCCGTCGTCGGTGAGCAGCAGCGAGCCGTCGCGCGCCACGGCGAGGTCCACCGGGCGGCCCAGCACGCTCTGCCCGCGCAGGAAGCCCGTCAGGAAGTCGCTGACCCTGCCCGTCCGCGGGTCCACCGTCACGACCTTGTAGCCGCTCTTGGTGCTGCGGTTCCATGAGCCGTGCAGGGCGGCGAACATCCGCCCCCGGTACGCGCTCGGGAAGGTCTTGCCGTCGTAGAAGGCCATCCCCAACGGCGCCGAGTGCGCGGTCGTCAGGGCGAAGGCGGGCGTGGCCGCCCGGCAGACGCCGGCATTCCTCCGCCCGAAGTCCTGGTCCCACACCTGGGGCTGCCCGGGCCGCGTCGTGTAGCAGTACGGCCAGCCGTAGAAGCCGCCCGCCCTCGTCTTGTAAAAGCCCTCGGGGGGAAGGTCGTCGCCGAGCATGTCGCGCCCGTTGTTCGTCGCGTACAGGGCGCCGCCGTACCACTCCAGCCCGACCGCGTTGCGCAGCCCCGTGGCGTAGGGCTTGCCGTTCTTCCCGTCCGCGTCGTAGACCCACACGGCGGCGCGGCGCCCGTCCTCCTCCACGCAGACGTTGCAGGTGCTTCCGGTCGAGACGTACATCTTCCCGTCCGGCCCGAAGACGACCGTGCGCGTCCAGTGCCCGCCGTTGGGAGGCAGGCTGACGATCCGTCGCGCCGCGCCGCTCGCCCTCGTGTCGCCCGTCTTGTACGCGAAGCGCACCACCCCGTCCGTATTCGCCACATACAGGAAACCGTTCTGGAAGGCGAGGCCGTGCGGGCGGTTGAGCCCCGAGGCGAAGACCGTCTTGCCGTCCGCCCGCCCATTCCCGTCGCGGTCGGGCAGCACGACGACCGTTCCGGCGCGCGGGTCGGACACGAACACGTCCCCGTTCGGCGCGACCGCCATGAAGCGCGGCTGCTCGAAGCCCTCGGCGAAGACCGTCACCTTGAACCCGTCCGGCGCCTTGAGGTCGGGCGTCTGCGCCCCCGCCCCGCCCGCGAGGAGCAGGCCAGCCGCGACCAGCCACCCTTTCGTTCTGCTCAGCATGAAAAAAGTCGAGCATGGCGGGGTGAGAACAGACCGGGAGGCGGATGAGGGGAGGTCAGCACCGTCCGAGCATCCCGGCGGCGAGCTGAACGAGGACGGCGATCAGGGCCGTGAGCAGGACGCCTTGCAGATAAAGTCAGCCCCACGCCTGCTGCGGGTGAATGTCGCGGAACCAGGAGAACCCCAGCGCCCACACCAGCAGCAGAAGTGAAAAAACAGCGTCAGCACCGGCAGCACGAGGTGCTGGCCGGGCGTCGGGGGAGTGTCGTGGGACGGAAGTACGCCCCAACGTACCCGCCTCAGTGCGTGTCCGTCTCCACATACTCGAACCGCGCCCCCAGCTCCTCCAGGTGCCGGAAGAAGCCCGGGTAGCTCTTGCGGATGTGGTGCGCGCCCGTGATGCGGAGGGGCGCCTCCGCCCGCAGGCCCAGCAGGGTGAGCAGCATGATCATCCGGTGGTCGCCGTGCCCGTCGGCGGTGACGCCACCGGCAATGCGGGGTGTGCCCGTCACCGTGAGGCTGTCTTGCGTCTCGCCCGCCGTTAGCCCCAACCGCTCCAGTTCCCGCCGCGTGTCGCTGATGCGGTCGCACTCCTTGAGCCTCAGCGTTTCCACGTTCTCCCAGGTCGTCGTGCCCTCGGCAGAGGCGGCGGCGGCGGTGAGGGCCTGCACGGCGTCGGTGAAGCCGTCCCCGTCGCGGGTGACCGCGTGCAGAGGGCGCCCACCGCGCACCGTCACCCGGTCCCCCTCGCGCGCGAGGTCGGCTCCCATCTCGCGCAGGACGTCCACCGCCTCGCGCTCGCCCTGGAGGTCGTTCGCCCGCAGGTTCGTCACCGTCACCTCGCCGGGAAGGAGGGCCGCCGCCGTCAGGATCGCCGCGCTGCCGGGGTAGTCGCCGGGGACGAGCACCCGGCCCGCCCGGTACGTCTGCCCACCTGGAATCGTGACGCGGCTCAGGTCGTCGGGGGCACTCGCCGTGACCCCGAACGCCGCGAGCGTGTCGAGGGTCTGCCGCAGCGGTGCGTGGCTCTTGATCTCGCCCGTCAGCCGCAGGTCGAGCCCGCCTTGCAGCAGCGGCGCGAGGAACATCAGCGCCGAGGCGTACTGGCTGGACCGCTCGGCGCCGACCTGCACGAGCCCGCCGCGCACCGGGCCGCTGATGGAGATGGGGAGCCTGCCGTCCCGGCTGGTCACCCGTGCCCCCAGCCGTTCCAGCGCCTCCAGCAAGTCGCCCTGCGGTCGCCGCCCCAGCGAGTCGGCATAGTCGGTCACGAAGGTCGTGCCTCCGGTCAGCGCCGCGACCCCCATCAGGAACCGGGCGACCGCACCCGCGTTGCCGGGGTTGAGGGTCACGCCCGGGCGAGGGTGGGCGCCGAAACCGCGCACCACCGCGTCGTCCCCAACCCGCTCCACACCCGCGCCCCAGTCGCGCAGGCAGCGAATCATCGCCTCCGCGTCCTCGCTCGTGGCTACGCCGACCACGCGGGTTTCGCCCGGGGCGAGCGCCGCCGCGAGCAGATACCGGGTCGTGTAGTTCTTGCTCGGCTGCGCCCGCAACTCCCCGCGCAACTCGCGGGCGGGGTGAACGATCACGTCGAAACGCTCGGGCAGGCCGTCAGGGGTCATGGGGAGGAGGCTAGCGCCTGGACAGAGCCGAAGCCTTGCGTGGAGCAAGACAGGCGCATTCCTGGTACGTTTTTCAACATCTCCTTTGCAGATATACAGCTACAATTCACATCGAATGTTTGAGGCCGCCCTTTACACCGTCCTCGCTTTGGTCAATTCCCTTGTTTTGATCTATGGCCTGAGCACGGTTATCCTCAACGATGAAGGGTGGAATGTGTATCGACGCCTGTTGGCGTTCGTGTATCTGATTCCCTTTTTGAGGTGGCTTCTTCGTTACACGAAGAGGGCGGTGAGCATGGGCAAATATGAAGTTGCGGGAAGGCAGGTGCAGAGACGAACCATTCGGGAATTGAGCGGTGCCGAGGAAGAGCATGAGGGCTGTCAGGGGTTAGATCTCACTTTCGGACGTGCTCTTCTGTAGCCCCGCGTTGTACGCCGCCGACCCACCCCGTGCGATGCTCAGCGTCTCCCACTCTTCCCCTCTCAAAGTCTTGATCAGAAAAACAAGTTGGTAGACGTGCCCGCTGTAGTGCGCCACCTGACGTTGGATGGCCGCCAGCACGGTATGTGGCTCGCTCCGGATGGTCAGCGTCCGGGTGAGGTCGGCGGGCGTCAGGTGGTCGAGCGCGTCCAGAAAGACGGCCCAGCCGTCCTCCCACTCGGCCCGCAACTCCGCCAGACTCAGGCCGCGTTCCTCGAACTCGGCGTCACGGTCGCGGGTGCCCGTCTCGCCTTCCACGCCCGCCGTGAAGCCCGACCGCAAGCCGCCCCAGCGGGAGCGCATGTTTCCGGCGAGGTGACGCACGAGGACCCCGGCGCTGTTGCCACCCGGCGAGAGGGCCGTGTCCGCTTCCCCGTCCGTGAGTTGGGCGAGTGCCCCCTCACCCAGCGCCTTCACGCCGCGCATCCGCTCCCGCACGTCGGAGAGGTAGAGGTCGGACAAGAACAGCTCGGAGGGGGTCATGGGTGGGAACTCCTCGATTCGAGTGTCCGAGCCGGACGCTCCGGCGGCTGATCCGCGTTCAGGTCCATGAGTTCTCTTTCGCCTTCGGCGGTGGCTGCGTAGAGACGGCCTTCGCGGGCATAGACGAGGCGGCCCTGTTGATCCAGGTCGGCCCATGAGACACCTCGAAGACCAGGCTGGGGGTGTGGACCGTGCCACTCGTACTCCTGGAGAAAGCCTGCAAGGCGCATTCGACGGCCCAGGACACGAAGTTCGAGGCTCTTCTTGCGCAGGATCAGCGGAGGTTTGAAGGTGTTCCAGTCTCCCCGTTCAGGCATCTGAAGAACACGCCATCCTGTCCGCTTCATCGCCTCTATCCAGATGGCTTGGTGACCTCTTGGGTTGAACGCGACTTTGAGACCGGGAGGGGCACGCAAGGTCTTCATCCTGGCCAACCTCCAATCGTGATTGAGCCACAGCTTGTCGCTGTCCGCGAAGACACCACCGGCGACGAGGAGCCCGCTCGAATTCCACAGACCGAGCGCCTCGACTCGGGGCGGCTGGCATACCGCCGTCCAGAAGAAGAAGGAGTCCACGCCAAGTTCCGCTTGCGCTCGCTCCTGCCGCCGCCTGGACTCGTTGCGGGCCACGTAGACCAAATGCCTGCCGTCCGGGGACAGGTCGCTCATCAGCTCGTACAGCCGCCCTGCGAACCACGAGCCGGGCGCGAAGGTGTCTGTGCGGGTGTCCCACAGGTAAAGCCGTGTCCAGCGCGAGGGGCCGCGACGAAAGACCACTGCGGTGCTCGCCTCGCTCGCCAGCAGCACCCACACCCGCGCCGGTGCAGGTGGGGTGTAGTCGGGTCCTCTGGCCTTCTGCATGGTTGATCCTGCCACGAGAGACAACCTCTTACCCTCTACGGCGATACGCGAAACACCCGCCCCCCCTCCAGCGTCAGAATCGCCGCCAGCCGATCATTTTCCACCCGCACCACGCACCGTTCGACGGGCCCGGGAGGTGGACGGTTCACCAGACCGGCACAGTTCAACCCGGCGGGGGTGGTCGGCGACAGGCCCCGTTGCTGCGCCGCCCGCACCGCCCCCAGCCCGTACTCGCGTGCTGCCCGTCCCTGCCAGGCGAAGGAGGCCACCAGGCTTCCGACCAGCGCAAGAAAAGCCACGAGAATCCACAGGAAGGTGCGCATGGCAGGCAGGCTACCGCAGGTGCCACACGACGAAGGGCCGCGCCAGGAGGAGGGGGACGGCGCGGCCCGGGGACACGAGCGGGAGGCTCGGGGGGGCCCGGAACCGCTCGACCGTCATTCTGGGCGCCGAACCTGACGCGGGCGTGACCGGGCCGGGGCGCGGGGCACGGGGTACACTGGCTCCCGACATGAGCCGAGTCATCATCATAGGGGCGGGCGGCGTGGGCAACGTCGTCGCCAAGAAGTGCGCCCAGAACGACGAAGTGTTCACCGAGGTCCTCCTCGCCAGCCGCACGGTGAGCAAGTGCGACAAGATCGTCGCCGAGATTCACGAGCACTTCCCCCAGAGCCGCACGAAATTCACAACCGCCGCCGTGGACGCCGACAACGTACCGGAGCTGGTGGCGCTGATCCGCGGGTTCCAGCCCGAGATGGTCGTCAACGTGGCCCTGCCCTACCAGGACCTCACGATCATGGACGCCTGCCTAGAGACGGGCGTGCACTACCTCGACACCGCCAACTACGAGCCGCGCGACGAGGCGAAGTTCGAGTACAAGTGGCAGTGGGCCTACCGCGAACGCTTCGAGCGGGCGGGGCTGATGGCCCTCCTGGGCTGCGGCTTCGACCCCGGCGCCACGAACGTCTTCACGGCGCACCACGCCAAGCACCACTTCTCCGAAATCCACTACCTCGACATCGTGGACTGCAACAACGGCAACCACGGCAAGGCGTTCGCCACCAACTTCAACCCCGAAATCAACATCCGCGAGATCACCGCGAACGGGCGGTACTGGGAAGACGGCGATTGGGTCGAGACCCAGCCCCTCGAAATCTCGCAGGACATCTACTACCCCAACGTGGCGACCCGCAAGAGCTTCGTCCTCTACCACGAGGAACTCGAATCGCTCGTCGTCAACTTCCCCACCATCAAACGGGCCCGCTTCTGGATGACCTTCGGGGAAGCCTACATCAAGCACCTCACCGTGCTGGAGGCGGTGGGCATGACGAGCATCGAGCCCATCAACTTCCGCGGACAGAGAATCGCGCCCATCGAGTTCCTCAAGGCGGTGCTCCCCGCCCCCGAGTCGCTGGCGGCGAACTATACCGGGCAGACCTGCATCGGCGTGCAGGCGCGCGGCATCGGCAAGGACGGCGAGCAGGGCAAGGTTCACTTCGTCTACAACGTCAAGGACCACGCCGAGTGCTACCGCGAGGTGCAGGCGCAGGGCGTCTCGTACACGACCGGCGTGCCCGCCATGATCGGCGCGATGCTGATGCTGCAAAAGACGTGGTTCAAGCCCGGCGTCCACAACGTCGAGGAGTTCGACCCCGACCCTTTCATCGCCGGGATGAACCGCTGGGGCCTGCCGGTGGACGAACTGGGCGGCATCCAGCTCGTGCTGGGTTGAAGCCGGATGTCAAGAGGGGGCGTGGCCGCGTGGGTCCGCCCCCTTTCTCCGGAGGGAGGGGGTTATCCCGCCGCGTCCACCCGCGCGAGTTCGGCGCTGATCGCCTCGTCCAGCTTCTCCCGCACCTCCGGGTAGGGGAGGGGCACCGTCGCCCCCGCCGCCGGGACGTGGCCGCCTCCGCCCAGCGCGACGGCGATGTTCTGCGCGCTGACGGGCCCCCGCGAGCGCAGGGAGAGCTTCACCCGGTCGCCGTAGTCCTTGGCGATGACGGCGAGTTCGGCCCCCTCCGCGCTGCGCAGCAAGCCCGCGTACGACTCCACGTCCTCCCAGGTCGCGCCCGCCCGCTCCAGCATGGCGTCGTCCACCCGCGCGAGGACCACCCGCCCGCCGTGCAGGAACTCCAGGGTGCCCAGCACCTCGCGCAGCAGGAGGTAGTAGGTGCGCGGGTTCTGCCCGAGCTGGTCATTCAGCCAGCCCAGCCGCGCCCCGTGGGAAAGGAGCCGGGCGGCGGTCTCGAAGGTCGCCGGGGTCACGCTGGAGAAGCGGAACGAACCGGTGTCGGTGATCATCCCGAGCATCAACGGTGTGGCCATCGCCTCCGACCACGGCGCCCCCAGCGCGTCCACGAGGTCGGCGATCATCATTGCGGTGGCAGGCTGGGCGGGGTCCACCATCAGGGCCGTCGCCTGCCTGCGGTTGGTGCCGTGGTGGTCCACGTTGACGACCTCGCCCGTGAAGGTGGTCAGGTCGGCGCCCGCCACCCGCGCCGGGTCGTTGTTGTCCACGTCGAGGACGGCGGCGAGGGCATTCTCGGGCCAGTTGATCAGCGGCGCGCTTAACTCTCCCGGCCCGGGCAGGAAGCGCAGAAAGCGGGGCACGTCCATCGGGGCGATCACTGTCTTGCCGATGGCCCGCAGCGCCCGCGCGAGGCCGAGGACGCTGCCCAGCGCGTCGCCGTCGGGGTTTTCGTGGCTGAGGACGACGATGGGGCCGGGGTGGTTCCTGAGTTTGTCCGCCACCGCCGCCACATCCTGGGCGTAGGTCGGGGTGGCGCTGTTGATGCCGGTCATGGCGGGAGTATAGGCGGGAGGATCAAACGTGGCCGTGGGCATCTCCCCAGGCGGGGGCCGCGTTATGCTGCCGGGATGCCCGCCCGGCTCAACCTCTGTGCCCTGACCGCCGACGAGCTGGAGACGCTGCTCGGCGAGGGGGCCGCGCAGGGCAGGCTCCCCGACGTGAACCGCGCCCGCCTGGAGGGCCGTCCGCTGCCCGGTCCCCCCGTCCACACCGCCATGACCTTCGAGGCCCTCGAAGAACGCGCCTGGGGCTCCAGCCCCGAACAGGCCCGGACGCTTGCCGCCCTCGACGCCGAACTGCGCTCAGAAGGCGCCGAACCTCTCGGCGTGTACTACGCGCCCACCCTCCCCGACCTGCGCCACCTGCGCGCTTACCTGTGGGGGCCCGACGTGGCCCTCGCCCTGCGCTGGAGCGAGACGCCCGATTCGCCCCGCCCGGCCCCCCCGCTCGTGCAGGCCGTGACCTGGCTGCGCGACCGGGCCAGCGGCGTCGCCTGCGTCCTGAGTACGAACGCCGAGCCCTCTGCCCCCGCCCTCAGCGAGGAGGTGGACGTGCGCGCCCTGCCCGGAGTCGGCCCGAGCGCACTCCTCCCCGCCCACCGCGCGGGGGTGCTGCGTCACGGGCGCGGTGGCAGGCTGGCGGGCGAGGGCGGCTGGGTGCGTGCCTGGCAGGAACTCCACGCCCTGAACGTCGCCGCCTGGACGCGCCGGGGCTTGTTGTTGACGGATTGGTAGCTTCTCCGTCTGCACAGCCGCCCGCCCACTCCGGGACCGCTGCGCCACAATCGCCCCATGACCGATTCGACCCCGGCCCCCCGCCACGTCGCCTTCGACTGGGGCGGCGTCTTCACCATCGGCACCTTCGACGGGCGCTCGACCCAGAACATAGCCGACCGGAGCGGCGTGCCTGTCGAGCGCGTGCGGGAGAGTTACTTCCGGCACGTCCGCCAACTGGAGGTGGGCGAGTGGACCCTGCCCCAGTTCTGGGCCGTCATGCAGGAGGAGACGGGCGTCAAGTTGCCCTACGACGAGTTCGAGGCCCTCTACCTCGGCAGCGTGCACGACAACCTCCCCATGTACGCCACCCTCGCCGCGCTGCCCCGCTCGGTGCGGGTCGGTCTGCTGAGCAACAACTACCCCGTCGTCAGCGACCACCTGCGCCGTGATCCGCGCTTCGCCCGTTTCGACGCCCTCGTCTTCAGCAACGAGCTGCGGCAGAAAAAGCCCCATCCGGACGCCTTCGCGGCCCTCGCGGACGCGATGGGGGTGCCCGCTTCGCAAGTCGCCTTCGTGGACGACGTGGGGGAGAACATCGACGCCGCGCGGGTCGCGGGTTTCCACGGCCTGCTCTACCACCACGACCGGCACGCCGAGTTCGAGCGGGAGTTGGAGGCCTGGCTGGGCGTGAGCGTCAAAGTCTGAACCCCTCCCTCCCCACGCCCCATCTCCCCGGCGAGGTGGGGCGTTCGCCGTGTTGGCCCCCCGGTGGTGTACCTGCCGAAGTGGTGTACCTCCCCGTGCGCCGGGTACACCACGTCCAGGGCAGCCTGGAGGCGGGCACAATGCCGTCATCCCACCCGGGAGCCCCCGGCCCCACGCCCGCCCCTCAGCGGTCCGCTCCTTCGCCCAAGACGGCGAGGGCCGCCCCGTACACCCCTGCACAGGAGGACCACCATGACCCCCATTCCCAACCAGCACGGCCCCCGCACCCACGCGGAGATTCTGGAGAAGACCTGGCGCACCGAGGACCGTTGGCAGGGCATCCGCCGCAACTACTCCGCCGACGAGGTGGTGAAGTTGCGTGGCAGCCTGCCCATCGAACACACCCTGGCCAAGCACGGGGCGCAGAAGCTGTGGCGCCTGATGCGGGAAGAGCCCTTCGTGAACGCCCTCGGCGCGCTGACAGGGAACCAGGCGATGCAGCAGGTGAAGGCGGGCCTCAAAGCCATTTACCTCAGCGGCTGGCAGGTCGCCGCCGACGCGAACAACGCCGGGCAGATGTACCCCGACCAGAGCCTCTACCCGGCCTCCTCGGTGCCGGACGTGGTGCGGCGAATCAACCACACCCTGCGGCGGGCCGACCAGATTCAGCACGCCGAGGGCAAGGGCGACGTGGACTACTTCGTCCCTATCGTCGCCGACGCGGAGGCGGGCTTCGGCGGCCCCCTGAACGCCTTCGAGCTGATGAAGGCGATGATCGAGGCGGGCGCGGCGGGCGTTCACTTCGAGGACCAGCTTGCCTCCGAGAAGAAGTGCGGCCACCTGGGCGGCAAGGTTCTGGTGCCCACCTCCCAGTTCATCCGCACCCTGAACGCCGCCCGCCTCGCCGCCGACGTGTCCGGCGTGCCCACCGTCCTGATCGCCCGCACCGACGCGGACGCGGCCAACCTGCTCACGAGCGACGTGGACGACAACGACAAGCCCTTTTGCACCGGCGAGCGCACCCCGGAGGGCTTCTACTATGTCCGCCCCGGCATCGAGCAGGCGATCAGCCGCGCGCTGGCCTACGCCCCCTACGCCGACGTGATCTGGTGCGAGACCTCGGTGCCCAACCTCGAAGACGCCCGCCGCTTCGCCGAGGCCGTCCACGCGAGGTTCCCGGGCAAGCTCCTCGCCTACAACTGCTCGCCGTCCTTCAACTGGCGTAAGAACCTCGACGACGAGACCATCGCCCGTTTTCAGCGCGAACTCGGGGCGATGGGGTACAAGTTTCAGTTCATCACGCTGGCGGGGTTCCACAGCCTCAATTACTCGATGTTCGAACTGGCCCACGGCTACGCCCGCCAGCAGATGAGCGCCTTCGTCGAGCTTCAGGAAAAGGAGTTCGCCGCGCAGGACCGAGGCTTTACCGCCGTCAAGCACCAGCGCGAGGTGGGGACCGGGTACTTCGACCTCGTCGCCAACGCGGCGGGCGGCGGCCAGAGCAGCACGACGGCGCTGGCGGGGAGCACGGAGGCGCAGCAGTTCGCGGCGGCGCACGGCTGAGGGGGAGCAGCCAGCCGTGACGGCGGAGGGGAGGGCCGAAACAGGTTCTCCCCCCTTTGGCGTTTCAGGGCGCGACGACCAGCCGCTCTACATCTGCCCCAAGTCGCCGGAAGTGCCTGGGATTCAAGGTAACGAGGGCTGTCGCACCCGACTCAAGGGCCGCTTCGGCGAGCAAGGTGTCATAGATGGCGCCGCCCTGCAAGGCCAGGTCCCGGCATCGCTCGGCGGCGCGGAGGTAATGGGCTGGGGTCAGCGGAAGGACGGTCCAGCTCTGCTCGAGGGTGGACAGAAGGCGAACAGCCTGTACCGGTGGCAGGCGAATCTGCGGGCTGACCGTGATAATCGCGTAACACTCCGCGAGGCTGTGAGCACAAAGTGCGGGGTGCTCTGCCCGTGCAAGCTGTTGGGAGGCCCACCCGAACTGCTCATGGGTTAAGGTGTTGGCGGCAACGATAGCACTGGTATCAAAGACGGTGATCACAGGTCGAGAAGGTCCCTGAGTCGCTGCTGGCGCATCTCCTCGACGAAATCGGTGTCCGCCTTAACCGGCTGCGCGGTCTTGATGACCAAACGGCCCTCGAACTCGACCAATTCTGCCTCGGCAGCCTGGGGACGCAAGACCAGCCGCCCCCCCTCCACCTCGGCGTCCAGCGTCTCACCGGGGCGCAGGCCCAACGCTTCCCGGAGTTCCTGCGGAATCAGGACCCGGCCCTGCTCATCCATCTGAAGGTGGGCGGTCATGTCCCAGTGTAGCTACTCCGTCCCCACCTCGTGCCCGTCGTCTCTGTGCTCCAGCCGGAAACCGTGCGGCAGGAAGTCGCGGACCAGGCCGATTACCACCTCGCCGTGCTGGTTGACGCACACCACGCGGGCATCCGGGGCGAACTCGAACAGAATCTGGCGGCACGCCCCGCACGGACTGGCGGGTGGGCGGGCCTCCGAGTACACCACGAGGTCGGTGAACTCGCGCGCCCCGGCGGTCGCCATCGCCTGCACGGCGCTCTGCTCGGCGCAGCGGCCCAGGCCGTACGAGGCGTTCTCGACGTTGGCACCGAAAAAGACCCGTCCGTCGGGCGTCCGCAGCGCCGCGCCCACCCGGAACCGGCTGTAGGGGGCGTAGGCCTGCCGGAACGCGGCCTGGGCCGCCTCCAGCAGTTGCGGGTCGGGGGTCGGTTGACCGTCACTCACGGAGACTCTCCTCCTGCATCTGGGGCTCCAGGGCGTCCACGTACGGCGCGCGCTCGACCCGCACCCGCACCACACGGCGCTGGTCGGCCTCCTCGACGGTGAAGCTCCAGCCCTCGTGGACGAAGTTCTGGCCCACCTCCGGGATGTCCCCGAAGTGGCTCGTCATGAAGCCCGACAGGGTGTCGTACTCGCCGTCGCCGTCCTCCAGGTTGCTGCCCAGCCGCTCCTCGACCTCGCCGACCGTGAGGCTCGCGTCCATCAGGTACAGCCCCTCGCCGAGCACCTCGATCAGGGGCGCCTCGTCCTCGTCGGTCTCGTCGTAGATCTCGCCGACGATCTCCTCCAGGGCGTCCTCCAGCGTCACCAAACCCGAGGTCCCGCCGAACTCGTCCACCACGATGCTCAGGTGCGACTTCTTCTCGCGCATCTTGGTGAGGAGGTCCTTGATCTTCATGCCCTCGGGAACGAAAAAGACCGGGCGCATGATGTCGGCGATGGTCGTCTCGTCGAGCTCGTTCAGGTGCCGCAGCATGTCCGAGGTGTGCGCGATCCCGACGATGTTGTCGGCGGTGTCCTGATACACGGGCACGCGCGAGTAGCCGTGCTCGGTGTTCACCTCCAGCAACCTTCGCAGCGGGCTCGCCCCGTCCACGACCACCATGTCGATGCGCGGGGTCATGATCTCGCGCACCGTCGTGTCGGAGAGGTCGAAGACGTTGTAGACGAGCTCTTTCTCGTCGTCTTCGAGCACGCCCTCCTGGCTCGACGCGCTGACGATCATGCGGATTTCCTCTTCCGAGTAGGCCGTGTGGTGCCCGGCCACGCCCCGCAGCCCGAAGAGGCGGACCACGCCGTTGCCCATCGCGTTCAGGCCCCGAATCGCCCACTTGAAGACCGTCGTGAAGATCAACAGGGGCCGGGTCACCCACAGGGACACCTGCTCGCTGCGCTGGAGGGCCCAGCTCTTGGGTGCGAGTTCCCCGAAGACGATGTGCAGGACCGTGCTTACCGCGAAGGCGATGCCGAACGAGATCGCCGTGATCTGCCCCTCGCTGAGGGTGGTGTCGCCGAGCAGCGGGTGGATCAGGTGCTCGATGGCGGGCTCGGCCACGAAGCCGATGCCTAAGGAAGCCATCGTGATCCCGAGCTGGGTCGCGGCGATGTACAGGTCGAGGTTTTGCAGGGCGCGCTGGGTCGCCCGGGCCGTCTTGTTGCCCTCGTCGGCGAGCTGGTCGATGCGGGTGCGCCGAACACTGACGAGCGCGAACTCCGCCGCGACGAAAAATCCGTTCACGAGCACGAGAACGAACAGCAAGGCGATGCCGAGGAGATCATTCATGAATGGGCGCGCTCCATCGCGCCCCGGCGTTCCGCGCGGCACAAGCTGCCCACCTCGCCTGCCTCATGGGGCAAGGCCGAGGCGTCGGTCGCCGGTAGGGGGAGCCACAGCAAAAACGCCGCCCGCAGGCAGAGTTCACCGGGCGTCAGACCAGAGCCAGGACTGGGAGGCTCCATAAGCAAAGGAGAGTATACCACTTCGGCGGGGACAGAATGCGTCTTGCTCCCCCTCCGGCAGGCTAACGAATCAGGGCCAGGAGCGGCGGCCCGAGGACGGCCACGCCGACGAGCAGCGCCCCCCCGCTCGCCACGAGCACCGCGCCCGCCGCGGCGTCCTTGGCGACCTTGGCGAGGGGATGCAGGCCAGGGCTGGCGAGGTCCACGACCGCCTCCAACGCCGTGTTCAGGAGTTCGAGGCTGAGGACGAGCGCGCACGCGAGCAGGATGGGGGCCAGAGGCGCGTGCAGGAACACGGCGAGCCCGACCGCCAGCATCCCCGCCCAGACCTCGATGCGGAAGTTGGCCTGCACCCGGTAGCTGTGGACGACCCCCGCCCACGCGAAGCCCGCCGAGTGCCACCAGCGCCGCAGCGAGAGGGCCGAGCCGCCTTGCCTCACGCGTCCGCGGGCAGGGCCGACCGGGCGGCCTCCCAGGCGTCGTGGAAGACCTGCCACTCCTCCCCGGTCGCCCCCTCCTCGAAGCCCAGGCCCTGCGCGTGGGGGTGATCAAACCCGACGAGGTGGGTCAGGCCGTGGCTGGCGAGGAGCGCCACTTCCCGCGTGAGCGAGTGCCCGCGCGCCTGTGCCTGCCGCCCCGCCGTGTCCAGGCTGATGATGATGTCCCCGAGGTGCGGCGGCATGAAGGGGTCGCCCGGCTCCCAGGTGGGGAAGCTCAGCACGTCGGTCGGCGCGTCCTCGCCCCAGTGCTCGCGCTTGAGGGCCTGGATCGCCCGGTCACCCACGAGCACGACCGTCACCTCGCGGTCCTCCACCCCGAAATGCCGCATCGCCGCCGCGAGCGAGGCGCGCAGGGCGGGCCGCAGCCCGGCGGGCGGGGTCTTGCGGGCGATGAGGTCGATCACGGGGACCAGAGTAATGCAGACGGAAGCGGGGGGTCGTCCTCCGCGCAGGGGGGCCGGGCCGAGGGCCGGAGGCCCCCTCCGGCAGCGCGCGGGAGCGAGGCGCGCCGCTTGCGAGCGGTGAGGGTGGCGTGCCTGTTCCGAGGGCCTCCCGTGTCTCAGGCGGCTGGACGGTGGATCGGTCCCCCGGCGTGAAGGGTGCCCCCGCCGAGCAATACACTCCCCCCATGACCCTGACCGTTCCCGACCTCGCGGCCCTCCGGGCACAGTTCCCGCCCCTCGCCTCGGGCCGCGCGTACCTCGACAACGCGGCGGGCGGACTCCTGCCCACCCGGTCCATCGCGGCGATCACGGATCACCTGACCCGCTACGGCGCCACGAACGCCCTGCCGGGCCACGCCCCGGGCCGCGAGGTGCTGGCCCTGAGAAGGAGGGCCCGGGAGGGGACTGCCCTCTTCCTGAACGCGAACCCCGAGGACGTGGCCCTCGGCCCCAGCGCGACCGCCCTCGCCTTCCGGCTCTCGGCGGCCTTCGCCCGGCTGTGGGGACCCGGCGACGAGGTGATCCTCAGCGGCCTGGAGCACGAGGCGAACGCGAGCCCCTGGCGCGAGCTGGAACGGGTGGGCGTGACCGTGAAGGTGTGGCACGCCCGGCAACCCGAGATGCGCCTGCACCAAGGCGACCTCGCCGCGCTGCTCTCCCCCCGCACCCGGCTGGTGGCGGTCACCGGGGCGAGCAACGTGCTCGGCGTGGCCGTGGACGTGCCCGCCGTCGCGGCGCAGGCTCGGGCGGCGGGGGCGTGGACGGTCGTGGACGCGGTGCACACGGCCCCCCACCGCTTCCCCGACGTGCGGGCGTGGGGGGCGGACTTCGTGACCTTCAGCCCCTACAAGGTCTGGGGGCCACATCTGGGGGCGCTGTGGGTCAACCCGGAGTTGCGGGACGGCCTGCCCTGGCCGCGCCTGAACTTCGTGCCGGAGGGCGACATCACCGGGCTGGAGTACGGCACCCCGCAGTTCGAGCTGCTCGCCGGGTGGCTGGGCACCCTCGACTACCTGCGCGAACTCGGCGGGGGGGAGGCGCTGACCCGCGCGGCGCTGGAGGCGGCCTCGGCCCGCATCGAGGAGCTGGAGCGGCCCGTGGCGGGGCGGCTGCTCGCGGGCCTGCTGGAGATGCCTGGCGTGACGGTCTACGGCCCCCGGACGATGGAGGGCCGACTGGGGGCCTTCGCCTTCCGGGTGGACGGGGAGACGCCGGAGGCCACCGCCGACCGCCTCACCCGGCGGGGGGTGGACGTGGCGGCGGGGCACTTCTACGCCGTGCAGCCCCTGAGGGACCTGGGCCTCTACCCGGAGGGGGTGGTGCGGGCGAGCATCGCCCACTACACGGGCCTGGAGGACGTGGAGCGGCTGCTGGCGGGGTTACGCGGGGGCTGAGGGCTGCGCCCTGGCCTTCTCAACCGGCGCGCGGCGCGGGCTCGTCGTCGAGCGTCTCGCCGGGGCGGGCCTCGTCGGCCCAGACCAGCATGCGGGTGAGGCGGGCGTTGCCGAAGGTGGTGGTAAAGGCCACGTCGCTGGCGTCGCGGCCCTGGGCGATCAGGACCCGCCCGATGCGCGGCTGGTTGTGGCGGGCGTCGAAGGTGCGCCACTCGCCGTCCAGGAAGGCCTCGAACCAGGCGTGGAAGTCCATCGGCACGCCGCCCGAGTCGAAGTCGATGTCGGGGAGGTAGCCGCACACGTAGCGGGCGGGGATGTTCAGCGCCCGGCAAAAGGCCACGCCCATGTGGGCGAAGTCGCGGCACACGGCGCGCTTGCTGTCGAAGGCCTGCTTGGCGGTGGTGGTCGAGTTGCTGCCGTAGCCGTACACGCACTCGTCTTGCAAGAAGTCGCTGATCGCCTGCACCTGCGCCCACCCGCCCTGGATGTGCCCGAACCTCTCCCACGCCTCGCCGCTGATCAGGTCGCTGTCCACGTAGCGGCTCGGCAGCAGGTAGGTGATCGTCTCGTCGGGCAACTCCTCGACGAGGTGCTTGCGCAGAGCAGGCAACACCGGGTCGGGGCGGCGGGTCACCTCTGCGATCAGGTCGTGGCCGATCACGAACTCGCCGGGCTGGGCGAGCGTGCGCCAGATCAGGTTGCCGTGCGTGTCGGTGTAGGTGTGGATATCCTGCGCCGCACCGATGGGCCGCTCACCCAGGAGGCGCTGGCGGGTGCCCGTCGCTCCCAGGCGGTGCTGGGGCTGCACCACAAAGAGCATCGGCGTGGGGTACTTCACGTCGAACGTCAGGGAAAAACCGGCGCGGATCAGGAGAGGCTGCTCGATGGGGGCGGTGGCAGGGTCATTCTGGGCATCGAGCTGGGCCATACGGGGACATTGTGCCGTGCCGGGGACATGAGCCGGATGTGTGGTCTATTCCACAGCCCCTTGAGACTCGGGCCAGCCACACGCCGCCCCCGGCCCGCTAGCCTGCCCCCATGAACCGCCTCGCCCGGGAGTCCAGCCCGTACCTCCTCCAGCACGCCGAGAATCCGGTGGACTGGTGGCCGTGGGGCCCGGAAGCCTTTGCCGAGGCGAGGCGGCGCGACGTGCCCGTCTTGCTGAGCATCGGCTACTCGACCTGCCACTGGTGCCACGTGATGGCCCACGAGAGCTTCGAGGACGACCGGACCGCCGCCCTGATGAACGAGCACTTCGTGAACATCAAGGTGGACCGCGAGGAGCGCCCCGACGTGGACGCGGTGTACATGACGGCCACCCAACTGATGACCGGGCAGGGGGGCTGGCCGATGACCGTCTTCCTGACGCCGGACGGCGAGCCCTTCTACGCGGGCACCTACTTCCCGCCCGCGGACCGCTACGGGATGCCGGGCTTCCCCCGTCTCCTCGCCAGCGTCGCCCACACCTGGCAGGAGGGCCGCGAAAAGATCGTCGGCAACGCCCAGGCGCTCACCGAACACGTCCGCGAGGCGAGCCGTCCCCGCCCGGATCAGGGGGAGGCCGAGCTGCCCGCCGACTTCCTGCGCCGGGGGGTGGAGAACCTGCGCCGCGTGTTCGACGCCGACCGGGGGGGCTTCGGGCGGGCGCCCAAGTTCCCCGCGCCGACGACCCTCGACTTCCTGCTGACCCAACCCGGCGGGCGCGACATGGCCCTCCACACCCTGCGGATGATGGGGCGCGGCGGCATTTACGACCAGCTCGGCGGCGGTTTTCACCGCTATTCCGTGGACGACCGCTGGCTGGTGCCCCACTTCGAGAAGATGCTCTACGACAACGCGCAGCTCACCCGCACGCTGCTGCGCGCCTACCAGTCCACCGGGGACGGGGAGTTCGCCCGCCTGGCCCGCGAGACCCTGGCGTATCTGGAGCGCGAGATGCTGTCCCCCGAAGGCGGATTCTCCTCCGCCCAGGACGCCGACACCCAGGGCGTCGAGGGCCTGACCTTCACCTGGACGCCCGCCGAGATTCGGGCTGTGTTGACTGAGGGGGGGCTGAGCGAGGGGCCGGAGGCCGACCTCGTGCTGCGGGTGTACGGCGTGACCGAGGAGGGCAACTTCGAGGACCCGCACCGTCCGGATGCCGGGCGGCGCAGCGTGCTGCACGTGCCCACACCGCCTGCCGCCCTGGCCCGCGACCTGGGGGAGTCTGAAGAACAGCTCACCGCCCGCCTGGACGCCGCCCGCGCCCGCCTCCTCGCCGCGCGGCAGGCCCGGCCCCAGCCTGGCACCGACACCAAGGTCCTCACCTCGTGGAACGGCCTCGCGCTCGCCGCTTTCGCGGACGCGGGGCGCATCCTGGGCGAGGGGCATTTCCTGGAGATCGCCCGCCGCAACGCCGACTTCGTGCGGGAGAGGCTGCGGCTCGAAGACGGGACCCTCTTCCATACCTTCAAGGACGGCGTGGCGCGGGTCGAGGGGTTGCTGGAGGATCACGCGCTGTATGGCCTGGGGCTCATCGCGCTGTACCAGGCGGGCGGCGACCTCGCGCACCTGAACTGGGCGCGGGAGCTGTGGGAAATTGTCCGCCGCGACTTCTGGGACGAGGAGGCGGGCCTGTTCCGCTCGACCGGGGGCCGGGCCGAGGCGCTGCTTACCCGTCAGGCGCAGGGGTTCGACTCCGCCGTCCTCAGCGACAACGCCGCCGCCGCCCTGCTGGGGCTGTGGGTGGGGCGCTACTTCGGGGACGAGGAGGCCGAGCGGCTGGCGCGGCGCGCGGTGCTGACCTACCGGAGCGACATGCTGGCGGCGGCGAGCGGTTTCGGCGGGCTCTGGCAGGCCGCCGCCTTCCTGGAGGCGCCGCACGTCGAGGTGGCCTTGATCGGGACGGCGGAGGAGCGGGCGCCGCTGGAGCGGGTGGTCGCTCGGCATCCGCTGCCGTTCGCGGCTTTGGCGCCTGCCGAGCGGGGGGAGGGGTTGCCGGTGTTGGAGGGACGGCCTGGGGGGGGGACGGCGTATGTGTGCGTGGGGCGCGCTTGTGACCTGCCGACGCAGGACCCGGGGGGGCTGGAGGAGCAGCTTCGGCAGTTGGGGGGTGAGAAGGGGGGCAGGGTGACTTGATGCGGCTTGCCCCCACCCCCCAGCCCCCTCCCCCCAGAGGGGGCTGGGGGAGTGGCGCTGCGCTGGGCAAGGACAAACGGGCGGCGCGGGTGGTCGGGTCTTACTGTGCGGAATGTCTGATCTTGTCGCGTCCCATCGGCGTGCCCACCGTCTCGCTGCGCGAGCAAGGCGGGGCCGTGGGCCAGGACCGTCCAGTCTCGGCCACTCATCGGGCGTCCGGATTGACGCTTTGAACAACGCAAAAGCCTTCGCTCTTTTTAGCCCTCTCCCTTGACTCGCCGAGCTGCTTGCAAAAGAGGCATGACCAACGTCCTCCCTCTACTTCCCCTCCTCCGGCAGCGTGATCAGTTCGTTCTCTCGCACGAAGGCTTTGAGAAAGCGGGGCATGACCTCCATCTGGCTGGCGTGGGCCTGGAGGGCGCGGAGTTTGGTGTCCTGCTGGGCGGCGGTGAGGTCGAGGCGCGTCCAGGCGAGGTGGCGTCCGCGGGGGGGGATCAACAGGGGGAAGCCCGCGTGCAGGCCCTTGGGGACGGGCCACTCGGCGCCGCCGTGGACGATCCAGAGGCGTTCGCGGCCCGTCTCGCCGCGCTGGGCCAGGAGGTCGGCGGTGACGAGGCTGGTCGCCACGTGGTCGTGGTGGAAATCGTGGGTGGAGGGCAGCAGCACCACGTCGGGCCGCACCCGCCCCAGGACCGTGCTCAGGTCGCGCCGCAGGCTGGCGGCGGTGTAGGGGGCGCCGGGCGAGAGGGCCTGGGGGTAGGGGACCCGGGTCGCCCGGGTGTGTGGGGAGGCGGTGGGGGTGTCCGAGTCGGCCCGCAGCATTCTCAACAGGGCCCCGTCCGGGTAGCCCAGGAAAAACAGGTGGCTGGCGGGCACCCCCAGCGCGGCGGCGGCGCGGGTCGCTTCCCGGATGCGGACGGCGCCGAGCGACTCGGAGGCGCGGCCACGCGGCCTGGGCGTATGTTCGAGGAGGGCGGCGTCCAGCTCGAAGCCGTCGCCGCTCGTCAGCCACACGATGTAGACCTCGGCCCCGGCGGCGAGGGCGTGCTGGATGTTCCCCGCGCAGCACAGCGACTCGTCGTCGGGGTGGGGGCTGACCATCAGGACCCGCTGGCCTGCGCGGTAGCCGGGCGCGGGGGGCAGCGCGGCGACCTCGGCGACGGCGCGCGGGTAGAGGAGTCTGAGGGCGGCGGGCGAGTTGATGGCGAAGGCGGCGAGCAGGGCCGCGAGGAGGACGGCCCCCACCCAGAGGTGGCGGCGCCGTGGCCTCCCCAGCAGTCGGCTCAACGCCCACGCACCTCCCGCACCCCCTCCGGCGAGGCGACGAACGCCAGCTTCGCCATCCCCAGGAAAAAGCCCGTCTCCACGACGCCCAGCGTGCCCTTGATCTGCCGCTCCAGCGTGGCGGGGTCGAAATCCCGCGGCAGCGCCGCGTCGAAGATGTAGTTGCCGTTGTCGGTGACGTAAGGCTGGGCGCCGGGTTGCCGCAGCCGCCCGCCCAGCCCCAGGGCCCGCAGCCGCTCGATGGTGGACAGGAAGCCGAAACGCGCGATCTCGACGGGAAGAGGGGCTTTCTCCCCCAGCCGCGAGACGACCTTGGTGTGGTCGGCGATGATCACCAATCTATGCGCCTGCACCTCGGTCAGCTTCTCGCGCAGGAGGGCCCCGCCCAGCCCCTTGATCAGGTTGAGATCGGGGTCGATCTCGTCCGCCCCGTCGATGGCGAGGTCAAGGGGCCGGGGGTCGAGGGGCTCGACCGGGAGACCGAGGTCGCGGGCCAGCGCCTCCGAAGCCTCGCTCGTCGCCACGCCCACGATGTTCCCGACCTCGCCCGCCGCGAGCCGCCGCCCGATCTCCTGGATCGCGTACTTCGCGGTGCTGCCCGTGCCCAGCCCGACCCGCATCCCGCTCTCGACGAGCTGGGCGGCGCGGACGGCGGCCTGCTCTTTCAAGGCCTCCAGGTCAGGCATCGCGCCCCTGCCGGTCGGCGTCGATGGCGGCGGCCACCGCGTCCGCGTGCCCCTCGACCTGCACGGAGGGCCACGCCTGCACGAGCCGCCCGTCCGGGCCGATCAGGAAGGTGGCCCGCCGCACGCCCTCGGTGACCTTGCCGAAGACGTTTTTCGGGCCGTAGGCGCCCACCGTCCTCAGGAAGGCGGCGTCCTCGTCGGTCAGCAGGGGGAAGGGCAGCCCGTACTTCTCCCCGAAGGCGCGGTGGCTCTCCGCGTCGTCGCGGCTCACGCCCAGGATGGCGGCGCCGTGGGCTTTCAGCAGGGCGCTGTCGCGGAAGTCGCACGCCTCCTTCGTGCAGCCGGGGGTGTCGTCCTTGGGGTAGGCGTAGAGCACCACGTAGCGGCCCGAGTAGTCGGCGAGGCGGTGGGTGCGGCCCTCGGCGTCGGGGAGAGCGAAATCGGGGAAGGGCTCGCCGGGGGTAAGGGTGGGGGCAGCCTGGGTCATGCCCAGAGGGTAACGGAAGGCGGGGCGGGGGTCCCCCACGTGAAGTCCCGTTTACGTTTCTTAGCTCCCAGCGCGTATCCTGGGCGCGTGAAGCTCGCCCCCTACATCGACCACACGCTGCTCAAGGCGACCACCACACCCGCCGACATCCGCCTGCTGTGTGCCGAGGCACGCGAGCATGGGTTTTACGCCGTCTGCATCAATCCGGTCTACGTGCCCCTGGCCGCCGCCGAGCTGGCGGGCTCGGGCGTGAAGGTGGCGACGGTGTGCGGCTTCCCGCTGGGCGCGGTCCTCAGCGGGCAGAAGGCGGTCGAGGCCCGGCTGAGCGCCGAGGCGGGTGCCGACGAGGTGGACATGGTGATCCACATCGGCGCGGCGCTGGAGGGCGACTGGGACGCCGTGGAGGCCGACGTGCGGGCGGTGCGGCGGGCGATTCCCGACTCCGTGCTCAAGGTGATCGTCGAGACGTGCTACCTGGACGACGAGCAAAAGCGCGCGGCGACCGAGGCGGCGGTCCTGGGCGGGGCCGACTTCGTGAAGACCTCGACGGGCTTCGGAACCGGCGGGGCGACCGTGGAGGACGTGCGCCTGATGGCCGAGGTGATCGCGGGCCGGGCGGCGATCAAGGCGGCGGGCGGTGTGAGGACCCCCGAGGATGCCCGGCGGATGATCGAGGCGGGCGCGACCCGGCTGGGCACCTCGGGGGGGGTGGCCCTGGTGGCGGGCGAGCGGACGGGGGCGGGGTACTAGCGTGACGCCCGACGTGATCCTCGCTTCCGGCAGCCCCCGGCGGCGCGAACTCCTCTCGAACCTCGGCGTGACCTTCCGGGTCGTCGTGAGCGGCGTGGACGAGGAGAGCCCCGAGGCCGACCCGGCCCGGCTGGCGGCGGACCTCGCGGCGCTCAAGGCGGCCTCCGTCTCGCGCGAGCACCCCGGCGCGGTCGTGATCGCCGCCGATACCGTGGTCGCGGCGGACGGCGCCCTCCTTGGCAAGCCGGTGGACGAGGCGGAGAACCGGGCCTTCCTCCGGCGGCTCTCGGGGCGTCCCCATCAGGTCTACACCGGGGTCACGGTCGCCTTCCCGGGTGGGACGGCGGGCGGGGTCGAGCGCACGGACGTGACCTTCCGGGAGCTGACGGACGGGGAGGTCTTTCACTACGCCCGCACCGGGGAGGGGCTCGACAAGGCGGGCGGGTACGGCATCCAGGGGGTCGGGATGGCGCTCGTGGCGCGGATCGACGGGGACTACTCGAACGTGGTGGGCTTTCCGCTCGGGCTGGTGGTGGGGCTGCTGCGCGGGGCGGGCGTGCCCGTGTGGGGCGAGGCCGCCGGGGTCAGAGAGGTGCGCGGGGCGCCGTGAGGAGCTTCCGGGAACTGCTGCTGCTGTACGCGGCGCTCCTGCTCGTGAGCATGGTCGCCACCCGCTTTCAGGTCGTCGCGCCGACGGCGCTGAGTGCGGCGACCGCCCCCGTCACCCGCGTCGCGCTCGCCGCCACCGACAACGTGCGGCGGGCCTACACGAACGTGGTGCAGGAACGCAATCTGGCGGGGGAGGTCCAGTCCCTGCGCCGCCAGAACGACGCGCTGGCCCAGCGCAACGAACTCCTCGCCCGCGAGGTCGCCCGGCTGCGGCAGGTCGTGCAGATTCGCTCGACCCTGGCGCCCAACGCGGTCGGCCTCGCGCAGGTCGTCGCCGTGGACCCCAGCCCGCTGCTCGCCCGGCTGACCCTCAACCGCGGGAGCGGGGACGGGGTGCGGGTGCGGATGCCCGTGATCGTTCCCGCCGGGCTCGTCGGGCAGGTCGTGGGCGTCAGCGGGCGCCGGGCGACGGTGATCGGCCTGGTGGACCCCGAGAGCAGCGTCGGCGTCACCCTGGAAGGAAACCGGGGCGGGCGCGGCCTCGCCGTGGGGTTGCCGCCCGATAGGTTGCGCGCGCAGTTCTCGCGCAGCGTGCCCGTGAGGCCGGGGGACGTGCTCGTCACGAGCAGCCTGGGCGGCGTGTACCCGGTCGGCATCCGGGTGGGCACCGTCGAGCGGGTGCTGCCGCTCGGGCCCAACGACGTGAACCGCACGGTCGTCGTCAAGCCCGCCGTAGACGTGGGTGCCGTGGAGGACGTGACCCTGCTGGAGGGGCTGTGACGCGCCTCCGTCTGCCCGCGCTCGCCGTCGGCACCCCGGGGCGCCCGGTGCTGTACGTCCTCTACGCCCTCATTCTGATCACGGTGCAGGGCGTCCTCTCCCGGCTGCTCGACGGCTCGCCCGTGCCGCCGCCCAACCTCTTCCTGCTCACCGGCGTGGCGCTGGTGTGGCGGCTGCGGCCCGCGGCGGCGCTCCTGGGGGCGTACGGGGTGGGGCTCGCCCAGGACGTGCTCGGCGGTGGGGCGCTGGGCCTGCACGCGGCGGGGGTGGCGGGCGGGGTGCTCCTCGTGCTGATGGTCCGGCGCCTGGTGGTGGACTCGGGGGTGATCCAGGCGGTGGTGACGGTGCTCGCGGCCACGGCGGGGCAGTGGCTCGCCTTCCTGTTCCTGACGTACTGGCTCAGATCGGACCTCGTGACGACCGATACACTGGTTCGTACCGTGCCCCTCGCCTTCCTGACGACCCTGCTCGCCTCCCCCCTGTGGGAGCGCGTGGTGAACTGGGCTCTCGGCCCGCGCGCCGGGTCGCAGCGGGGGCTCGGGTGAGCCGGGCCGGGGACAGCTTCGACCGCCGCTCGCGGCTGCGCAGAAGGGCGGGCGGGCGCAGGCGGGCGGGCGAGCACTCCGCCGCCGGGGCGCTTCCCGTCCGGCTGATCGCGCTGGGCTTCAGCCTGGGGCTCGCGGTGCTCGGCGGGCGGCTCTTTCAGCTTCAGGTCACGCGGCACGACGAGTTCGCGGTGCAGTCGGCGAGCAACTTCCAGCGCGACGAGGTGGTGCGCGCCCTGCGCGGCGAGATCCGCACGCGCGACGGCGTGCTCCTCGCCACCAACCGCCTCGCCGTCGATCTGGTGTACACCGGCAGGCGCGACCCCGGGGACCCCGCCCAGGCCATCCCCGCCTGGGACCGGATTCAGGCCCTCGCCGGGGTCAAGCCGGGCGACCTCGTGAACGGGCAGCCGCGCGAGCCCGATCCCGAGAAGGAGACCGAGACCGTCCTCGCCCGCAACGTGCCGCAAGACCGCCTCGCCGCCCTGTACGAGTACACGGTCCTCATCCCCAGCCTGGAGCTGCGCGAGCGCGTCGAACGCGTCTACCCCGAGGGCAAGATGGCCGCGCACCTCCTGGGCTACGTGCTGGAGGCGAACCGGCGCCAGGTCGAGGAGGAGGGCTACACGGTCGGCGACATGGTGGGCGTCTCCGGGCTGGAGTACAGCCAGCAATCGGTCCTGGCGGGCGTGAACGGCCTGCGCCGCCGCGAGGTGACCGCGAACGGGCGCCCCCTTACCGAGCGGGTGATCGACCCGGGGCGTCAGGGCCAAGACCTCACCCTCACCATCGACAGCACCCTCCAGCGGGCCGCCGAACGGGTGCTGCGCGAGGGGCTCGCCGACGTGAACCGGGGCCGCGCCGCGCACGGGGGCCGCCCCGATCCCTACGCGCGCGGGGCCGTCATCGCCATCGACCCGCGCACGAACGAGGTGCTGGCGATGGCGAGCAGCCCCACCTTCGACCCCAACTGGTTCTCGCGGGTGCCCGGCCCCGACCCGGTGGCGAAACGCTGGGCGGTCGATCCCAACCGCAAGGACGCCGCCCTCGACGCCGTGACGAGCAACCGGGTGGTGCAGGCGTACAACCCCGGGAGCGTCTTCAAACTCACCTCGACCATCGCCTTCGTCGAGAAGTGGGGCAACTTCACGACGGGCTGCGCCCCGGTCTACTACTTCGGGCGGGCGGCCTTCCGCAACTGGGCCTCCTACAGCCTGGGCCCGGTGGACGGGCGCAAGGCCATCGCCTTTTCCTGCAACCCGTGGTTTTACACCTCGGCGGTGAAGGCGGGCCCGACCGGGTACTCCCGGCAGCTCAAGGCGCGCGCCACCGAACTCGGCTTCCGCTCGCCCACGGGCCTCGAACTCGTCGGCGAGAAGCTGGGCGACGTGCCCGACCGGGACGACTACACCAGCAACGAGCACCCCTGGTACGAGGGCTCGGGCCTGAACATGAGCATCGGCCAGGGGGACGTGCTCGTCACGCCCGCCCAGCTCGTCTCGGTGATGTCCACCATCATCAACGACGGGATGAAGCGGCCCCTCACCGTCCTCAAGGCGGTCGGAGACGAGCCCGTCGCCCGCAAGCCCGCCGTCAGCGTGGTGAAGAACGGCAACACCGAGATTTTCGAGTTCGTCAAGGAGGGCATGTCCTGGGTGACGAGCATCCGCACGGGCACCGCCCGCCACGAGGTCGGCCCCCAGCTCTTCCCGGTCCGCACCGGCGGCAAGACGGGCACGGCGGAAAACGGTCTGTCGCGCCGCTACAACTACGCCTACACCCACGCCTGGTACGAGGGCTACGGGCCGCTGGAAAACCCCAACTTCGCCGTCGTCACCTTTTTCCAGAACGGCGGGGAGGGTTCGGGCCCGGCGCTCAAGGCCGCCAAGAAGATGTTCGCCGCGCGCTGGTGCGTCACGCTGGACGAGCGGGGGAGTGCCCTGCCGCTGGACGCCCAGCAGCCCTGCATGGGCGAGCTGGACCAGATGCACAAGGTCTACAAGGTTCGGGCCCAGCGGGAGGCGGCGCAGAAGGCGAAGGCGGCGGCGGAGGAAGAGTAGGGCGGAGAGGGGGCTGGGAGGCGTTGGGCGGCTACCCCCCTCCCAGCCTCCCCCACAAGGGGGGAGGAGCTAAAAACATAGGGCGTGAGGGGGTGTGTCACCTGCACGTCGACCGAAAAGAAAGCGCCCTTACCGTGGCCCGGAAGAGGCGAGCTTTTCCAGCTTTCCTGATAGCAGGCTAGAGGCGCTGGGGCTTTCTATTCCTCCTCCCCCCTTGTGGGGGACTGGCACAGCTCGCACCGCGAGAGGCCGGGAGGGGGGGCAACCGCCCAATCCCTCCCCGAACCACAGGAAACAAAAAGTCTCCAACAAACGGGCGAGGCAGCCCACAGCCAACCCCGCCTCCATCCCTCACCCCCTGCCCTACTCCACCCGCGTCTCCAGCATGATCTCGCTGTTCAGGCTCGCCGCCACCGAGCAGTATTTCTCGTGGCTGAGGTGCGCGGCGCGGCTCAGCGCGTCCTCGGTCAGGCCCTCGCCGCTGGCGATGTGGCGCACGGTGATGCGGGTGTAGCGCCTCGGGTGGGTCTCGGCCCGCTCGCCCTCCACCTCGATGCGGTAGCTCGTCAGGGGGACGCGCTTTTTCTTCATCACCTCCACCACGTCGTAGGCGGTGCAGGTGGCGAGGGCGCCAAGCAGGGCCTCCATCGGCGAGACGCCCACCTTGACGGGGCTGTTGTCGATCAGGAGCTGGTGCCCGCTCTCGCTGACGCCGACGTAGCGCTGCTCGCCGAGCCAGGTGACGTGCATGGTCTTTTTCAGAAGGTCGGCCATACGGGCAGGGTAGCGCGAGCGGGGGGGTGCCGCCCTCCCCCCGCCCACCCTCAGGCCCGCAGGTCGCCCGTCCCGACGGTCTGGAGGTCGTCCACGTCGTCCTCGTCCTCGTCGGGGAGGGGGAGGTTGACGCGGAAGGTGGCGCCCCCGCCCGGCGTGTCGAGCACGTCGATGCTGCCGCCGTGCGCGTGGGTGACCTGCTGGGCGATGGTGAGCCCGAGCCCCGCCGAGCCCGCCTCCTTGCCGCGGTAGAACTTGTCGAAGATGCGCGGCTTGATGTGGTCGGGGATGCCGGGCCCGTGGTCCACCACGCAGATCTCGACGTGGCCCCCCCGCACGTCCGCGTCGATCTGGACGAGGCCCGGGCTTCCGCAGACCCGGATCGCGTTGCTCACGAGGTTCACGAAGACCTGCGTCAGGCGCCCGGGGTCGCCGATGATCTCCACGTCGGGGGCCTGGGCCTTGACCCCGTAGTCGCGCCCGACCTGCCGCACGAGGTTACCCACGTTGATGAAGTGCATCTCGATCCCCTGCACGAGTTCCCCGCGCGAGAGTTGCAGCAGGTCGTTCACCAGCCGGGTCATGTTCTCGGCGACCCGCTGGGCGTCCTGGAGGGTCTGACTGCCCCCGGCCTCACGCTCGGCGCGGCGGAGATATCCCAGCAGCGCGGTGAGCGGTGTGCGCAACTCGTGGCTCGTCTCCGCGAGGAAGGTCTTCTGGAGGTTGAGGGCCTCTTCCAGTTGCCGGGCTTGCACCTCCAGCCGCTGGCGCTGGGCCTCGGCGATCCGGCGCAGCCGCTCGACCTCCTCCAGCCGCGCCTGCAAGGAGAGGTTGAGTTCGCGGACCTCCTGCTCGGCCCGCTCTCTGCGCTCGCGGGCGTCGGCCTCGGCGATGGCGCGCTTCACGCTCGGGGCGAGGCGTTCGAGCCGCTGCTTGAGGATGTAGTCGGTGACCCCCTGCCGCAGGGTGTCCACCGCGACCTCTTCCCCCATCGCGCCCGTCACGATGATGAAGGGCAGGTGCGGATCGAAGGCGTGCGTGGCGTGGAAGGCCGAGAGGCCGTCGTAACTCGGCAGGGCGTAGTCGCTGAGCACGAGGTGCGGGCGGTGACCGCGCAGCGCCTCCAAGAAGCCCGGCTCGTCCTCGGCGCGCTCGACCTCCACCGGCCAGGGGAGGTCGCCCTCCAGGTGCAAGATCACAAGTTCGTGGTCGAGTTCGTTGTCTTCCAGGTGCAGGATTCTCAGCGGCTGGCCGGGGGTGGGCAGCGAGCGGTCGGGCGCCGTCATGGGGTGCGCTCCAGTTCGGGCGCCGGGGCGGGGGCCTCCAGCGGGAGGGTGACGTGGAAGGCCGCGCCCTCGCCGGGCTGCCCTTCGGCGCGGACCCGGCCCCCGTGGCGGGTGACGATGCGGCGGACGTTGGCGAGGCCGATGCCGGTCCCCTCGAACTCCTCGGCGCGGTGCAGGCGTTGGAACACGCCGAACAGTTTATCCGTGTAGCGGGGGTCGAAGCCCACCCCGTTGTCCCGCACCGTCACGGTGAGTTCGCGGCCCTGCACCTCGCTCGACACCTCGACCAACGCCCGCTCGCGGGTGCGGGTGTACTTCAGCGCGTTGCCGAGCAGGTTGGAAAAGACCTGCGCGAGCAGCGCCCCGTCCCCCTGCACGGTGGGCAGCGGCGCGAAGCGGGCCGAGACCTCGCGCCCCGAGCGGTCGGGCTCCAGCCCCGCCCAGACCTCGGCGAGGACCGCATTCAGGTCCACGGGTCCCCGGCGCAGCTCCTGGCGCCCCATGCGCGAGAAGGCGAGCAGGTCGTCGATCAGGCGGCTCATCCGCGCCGCCGCGTCGGTGATCACGCCGAGGTAGCGCTCCCCCTTGGGCGAGAGGCCTTCTCCCACCTCCTTGCGCAGCAGGTCCCCGAAGCCCACGATGTGCCGCAGCGGCGTGCGCAGGTCGTGCGAGACCGAGTAGGAAAAGGCCTCCAGCTCGCGGTTGGCCTCCTGAAGTTCCAGGGTCCGCTGCCGCACCCGCTCCTCCAGCGAGAGGTTGAGGGCTTCCAGGTCGGCGCGGGCGGCCTCCGCCTGGGCGCGCAGGGCGTCGTTGTCGAGGGCGGTGGCAAAGCGTTTGGCGAGCTCTAAGGCGAGGTCGTGGTCGCGGTCGAGGGGTTCTTGCCGGAAGGTCAGCCCCAGCACCCCGCGCACCGAGCCGTCGCGCCCGATCAGGGGGTAGAGCCCGGCCCCGCTCGCGCCGACGTCGTGGAGGAGGGGGTGCGAGCGCAGCAGGCGCTCCTCGCCGTCCTGCGCCGCCTCCGCGATCAATTCGCCCAGGGCCTCCTGCACCTCGGGCCGGGTCCACGCCTGCCCCACCCGCGAGGTGGCGAGGGTGCGGCCCCCCGGCGGCGAGCCCCACAGCGCCGCGCTCTCGGCGAGTTGCAGGGTGATGCGGTCGAGCGCCGCGCGGTAGTGCTCGGACCTCGCCCCCAGCGGGTCCTCCGCCCGCGCCGAGAGCCGCTCGGACACGTCGGCGAGGAGCCGGGCGGCGGCTTCCGCGTGCACCTGGTCGTCCACGTCGGTGCTCGTGCCCACCCACTCGATGATCCCGCCGCCCGCGTCCCGCACCGGGAGGCCGCGGGTGACGAAGGTGCGGTAGCGGCCCTCCTGGCCCAGCAGGCGGTGCTCGGCCTCGAAGGGGCGCCCGGCGCGCACCGCCGCCCCCCAGCGGGCCTGGTACTCGGCGCGGTCTCCCGGGTGCAGCAGGGTCAGGAAGCCGTCTCCCGCGCGCGCCGGGCCCACGTACTCCGCCCAGCGGCGGTTGAAGTAGGTGGGTTGTCCCGCGGGGTCGGTGAGCCACACGATCTGCGGCAGCCCCTCGAGCACCCCGCGCGAGCGTTCCTCGTTGCGCTGGGCGAGCCGCTCGGCGCTCACCCGGTCGTGGATGTCGGTCGCCGAGGCCACCCACTCGGTGACCTCGCCCTGGCGGCCCCGCACCGGGGAGACCCGCAGCACGAACCAGCGGTGGGTGCCCGCGAGTGCGAGCCGCACCTCCGCCTGGGTGCGCGTCTCGCCCCCCTGCGCCTCCTCCCACAGCCGGGCGTAGGCGGGGCGGTCTTCCGGGGGCACGCGCGCGCGCACGGGGTCACCCCCCAGCCGCTCGCGGTGCTGGGCGTTGACGTAGGTCGTCTCTCCGCGCGGGTCGCTCACCCACAGGATGTGGGGAATGGCGTCGAGCACCCCCCGGTAGCGCCGCTCCCCGGCCTGGAGGGCCCGCTCGGCCTCCAGGCGCTCGGTCACGTCGCGCACGACCTCCAGGAGGCCGAGCACCTCGCCCCCCGGGCCGACGACCTCGCTGCGCCCGGTCTCGCCGGAAAAGACGCTCCCGTCCGAGCGGCGGTAGGGGGTGGTGACCCCGTGGAAGGTGCGCCGCTCCTCCAGCCGGGGGTCGAGGTGCAGCCGGGCGAGGGGTTCTCCCGCCAGATCGTCCGGCACGTACCCGAACTGCCGCGCGAGGGCCGGGTTGACGAGCCGGATACGTCCCCCGGAGTCGGTGAAGGCCGCCGCGTCCTGCATCGCCTGGAAGATCGCCTCGAACTCGGCGCGCGACCGCTCCAGCCGCTCCTGCGACTGGGCGAGGCGTCGGCTCGCCACCTCCGCGCGCTCGCGGGCGTGCACCTGCGCCTGGGTGAGGAGAAAGGCCAGCCCCGCCACGAGGAGCCCCGCGACGAGCACCCCCACGGGCACGCCCGACGCCGCGTCCCGCCCGAAGCTGAAGGGCGCGGCGAAGCGCAGCTCCCAGGTCGCGCCCGCCACCTCCAGCCGCGAGACGTCGCGGAAGCCGACCGGCCCCGCCAGGGTGGGGGGCAGGCCGCGCAGGGGCGTGCCGTCGAGCAGCGGGCGCACGCTCAGGGCGCCCGCCTCGCCCGGGGGGATCACCCCCTGGAGAAACTCGTCGGTGCGGACGGCGAGGTACACGAAGCCGCGCAGGTCGCTGCCCTGCTCGACCGGCAGCAGCAGCAGCAGCCCCGGCAGGGGCCGCCCCGAGGCGTCGGTCTGCACCAGGTCGAGGGGCCGGGTGGTCTGCACCGCGCCCCGCTCGCGTGCCCGCAAGATCGCCGCGCGGCGCCGGGGCTCGGTCATCATGTCGAAGCCAAGCGCCCGGCGGTTGGTGGCGTTCAGGGGCGAGATCAGCGCGATGGGGGTCGACACGTCCCCGCTCTGGTTCACCGTCCAGCGGACGAAGCCCACCGCCTGCACCCCCGGGTAGCGGCCCCCCAGCCCCAGGGTGCCCACGTACGCCCCGAACTGCGCCGGGCTGGGTCCATCCGGGCCCTCCACCAGCCAGAACGACCGCGTGGCGCGCAGCAAGTTCTCGTAGTCGCTCAGGCGGTCGCGCAGCCCGAAGGTGTACGCCCCCGCCTCACGCTCGAAGCGCGCCTGCTGCTGGTCGAGCACGAAGCGGTTGAGCAGCGCCGACGCCGCCACCGTGAGCAGCAGCACGAGCACGAGCACCGCGAGCGGAATGCTGCGCTGGCGCGGCAGCCCCCCGAGGAGCCGCGTCAACGCGCGACCTCCAGCGCCCCCAGGAAGACGGAGGCTGAGACGTCCGCCCCCGTCCACGCCAGGAAGGCCAGCCGCGCCTGGTGGGCGAGCATGGACAGGCCATTTTCGGCCCGCACCCCGGCGGCGCGGGCCTCGCGCAGCAGGCGGGTCTCGCGCGGCTTGTACACCATGTCGTAGACGAGGGCCCCCGGGGCGAGGGAGGTGAAGTCGAAGCCCGGGAGCGGCGTCTCGTCGGGAGCATCGAGCCCGGCGCTGGAGGCATTGACGAGGAGGGAGACCTCCCCCCACAGCACTTCCTCGCGGAACTGGGCGAGGCCCCCCAACTCGGCGGCGAGCGTCTGGGCCTTCTCGAACGTCCGGTTCACCACCCGCACGTTGTCCCCGCGCAACCGCAGCGCCCAGACGGCGGCCCGCGCCGCCCCGCCTGCCCCGAGGACCACGACGACGCCCCCTGAAGGCGCTCCCGCTGCCTCCAGCGCCGCGCCCAACCCCGGCGCGTCCGTGTTCTCCCCGACGAGCCGCCCCTCCCGGTTGACCACCGTGTTCACGGCCCCGACCATTCGCGCCGCCCCCGACAGGTCGTCCAGAAACGGCAGCGCCGTCTCCTTGTGCGGGAGGCTGAGGTTCGCTCCCAGAACGCCGGGTTCACGCAGCCGCTCCAGCGCCTCCCCGAGTTCCCCGGCGGGCACCCGCAGCGCCGTGTACTCGCCCCTCAGCCCTGCGTGCCGGAAGGCGGCGCGGTGCATGGCGGGTGATAAGGAATGCGCCGCCGGGTCGGCGTACAAGAAGGCGCGCAGGACGTCGGGGGAACTCACGCCCGGTAGTCTAGCGCCCGGTTTCTGAGCCCGGCGAGGCGGGAAGGGGGCAGGTTGAGCTTTCGCTCAGGTCGCGGGTGGATTGTGGGTCGCCACACGTCAGCCTCTGCCCGGGCGCCGGACAATGCGGGCGTCCGAAATGATCCCACGTTTCCCGACTCCCCCCGACGAAGACGCTGGGGGGAGAGTGCGCTTTGCCGCACGCCACAAAGACAGGAGCCACGTTGAGCGACCGCACCCCAGGCCAGCCCACCCCCACCCCCGGCACCCCGAACGAGACGGGCGGCGCGTCCGCGACCCTGCACCTCGCCAACCAGCGTGAGGCCTTCGCGCTGCTGGGCGCCGGGGACGCGAACTTGCGCCGGATGCGCGAGCTGACTCCTGCGAGGATCATCGCGCGGGGGGAGACCGTCACCATCACCGGGGAGAGCGCCGACGTGCAGGCCGCCGAGCGCATGGTCCAGGGCGCCCTCGACGTCGTGAGATCGGGCGGCGAACTCACCCCCGAGAGCCTGCTGCGCTCCGCGCGCCTCAGCGGCGAGGGCCGCAGCCTCGCCCAGGAGACGCAGGTGTCGGGCCTGAGCCTGCCGCGCGGCCTCAAGCCCAAGACCCCCGGCCAGAAGGTGTACCTCGACAAGATCGAGAAGAGCGACATCACCTTCGGGGTCGGCCCCGCCGGAACGGGCAAGACCTACCTCGCGGTGGCGATGGCGGTGCAGGCCCTCAAGGGCAAGAAAGTCAAGCGCATCATCCTGACCCGCCCGGCGGTCGAGGCGGGCGAGCGGCTGGGGTTTTTGCCCGGCGACCTCCAGGCCAAGATCGACCCCTACCTGCGCCCGCTGTACGACGCCCTGTACGACATGCTCGACCAGGAGAAGTTCGAGTCGTACCTCACGAGCGGGGTGATCGAGGTGGCGCCGCTGGCGTTTATGCGGGGAAGGACCCTTAACGACGCCTTCATCATCCTCGACGAGGCGCAGAACACCACCGGCGAGCAGATGAAGATGTTCCTCACCCGCATGGGCTTTTCCTCCCGGGTCGTGGTGACGGGCGACGTGACCCAGATCGACCTGCCGCGCCATATCACGAGCGGGCTGGCGGTCGCCAAGCGGGTGCTGGGCAGCATCGAGGGCATCGCCTGGCACGAGTTCACCGACGTGGACGTGGTGCGTCATCCCCTGGTGGGCCGGATCATCAAGGCCTACGAGAAGGCCGAGGACGCCGAGCAGGACAAGCGGGGCGCGCGCCGGGGCGAACTCGCCAGCGTGTCCGAGGAGACCCTCGACGCGCGGGAGTGAGGGTGGACGCGGGGGGGGGGTGGGCGCTTCCGGGAAGGGGTGCCCGCCCCCCCGCCCTGTGTGGGCCCTACTTCGGCGCGGGCTCCGGTGACGGGGTGAGGCTGCCGCCGTCCTGAACGCTGACCCTCCGGGAGCGCGGGACGAGGGAAAGGGTCGTGGTTACGCGCTCACCGCTGGCGAGGGTCAGGGCGGCGGCCCCCGGTGGGGCGTACCCCCCGAGGCGCGGGGCGTCCCGGCCCAGCGGCCCGTCGGCGAGGCCGAGCGTCCAGCCCCCGGGGGCGAGGCCCGGAAAGGCGAAGTCTCCGCGCTCGTCCGTCAGCGTGCGCAAGACCTCGCCGCCCTCGCCGCGCAGTTCGAGCAGGAGGCCGCCCGTGAGGTTCGACCCGGCGGAGGCGCCGAAGCGCGGGCCCCCGCCCTCTACGCGCACGCGGCCCACCACCGCGGCGGGGCGCACGAGGCGCAGGTCGCGGGTGGACGCGGCGGCGGCCCTCACCTCCACCCGGGCGGGCAGGGCGGGCAGGGCGATCCGCGCCGTCCCCAGCCCGGCGGCGTCGGCGGTGAGGTAGTGGGCGCCCGGCGGCACGGCGGCGAAGGTGTACAGGCCCCGCTCGTCGGTGCGGGTGGCGAGCGCGCCGAGCCGCAGCAGCAGCCCCGCGACGGGGGCGCCCGCCTCGTCGGTCACCCGGCCCGAGAGCGAACCCACGTCGCGCCGCGCGGCTAGGGGCACCTCCAGCGGCCAGCTCACGCCGAGCTTGAAGGTGGTCGCGGGTGCCTCACCCCCCCCGAGCCGCACCCCGGCGGCGCCGCTCAGCCGCCCGCCCCCCGGCCAGACGCGGGCCGCGCTCGCCTGGAGGTGCCACACCCCGCCCCGGGCGTCGTCCGTGTCCACGCCCAGCCCCAGGGTCGTCACGCCCTGCCAGGTGGCCTCCCAGGCCAGGCCGCCGCCCAGGGTGCCCGCCCGCGCCCCGAAGTCGTAGGTCGCGTGGGCGGCGGCCTGGAAGGTGCCCACCTCCGTCGGCAGGGCGACGGTCCCCGCGTACCCCAGCCGGGCGCCGGGGTCGGCGTCGAGGACGAGTTCGTGGGTGGTGTGCAGGGGCGAGAACGTCTCGGCGAGGAGCTGGGCGCGGTGCCGTCTGGGGTCGTCCTCCCCGGGGGCGCTGCGGTAGGCGTAGTTCAGCGAGGCGTACCCCCACTCCCCGCCGTGGCCGAGCGAGGCGCCGAGTTCCGCCTCGGGGGCCGTCTCCTTCAGGCTCCGGCCCACGGCGGCGCGCACCCCCAGGGTGACGGCGGGCCCCGCCCACGACCCGCCCGCGCTCAGCCGCCACGCGTCCGCGTCTCCCTGCACCTCGCGCCCGAAGGCGAGGAGCGCCTGCGCCCCGCGCACCCCGAAGGCGGCGCTCGCCCCCGCCCGCCACCCGCCCGGGAAGCTGCCCCGCGCGTCCGCCGCCGCCTGCCACCACCAGCGGCGCTCCAGGGTGCCCGCCGCCGTGACCTCACCCGGGGCCCCCTGCGCCCCCGCGTGTCCGGCCCAGCGCAAGACGTCCCCCTCGCGCCGCAGGTCGAGCGCCAGGGCCGCGCCGGGGACGGGCGTCCACCCCACCCCCACCCCGAAGGCGAGGGGCCCCGGGGCCGCCTCCGTCTCACGGTCCGCCCGGTAGACCTCGCCCTCGGCGGCCCAACCGCCCCGGCGGTACAGAACGCGCACTCCGGGCGCCGGGGCGTCCTCCCCGGGCGGGGTCTGCCCGTACCACTGCCGTCCCGCCGAGAGGGTCAGGGGGCCGCGTTCCAGCGAGACGAGGGGGCTGACGCTCCCCAGGTCGAGGGTCACCCGCTCGCCCCCCGGCAGGCGCGTCTGCCCGGCGACCCGCCAGGAGACGCCGAGCCCGTCCGCCTCCGCGCTCAGGGTGAGCGGCAGGGTGACGTGGGTGGCGGAGAGGGGCACCCGCCCGGGCAGCACCTCCGTCGCCCCGCTCGCGCCCGCGTCCGAGCGCCCGCGCGCGAGAAGCTGCGTGTATACCGTCTGCGACGCGGCGAGGTCCGGCGGCACGAGGACCCGCACCGCGACCTCGGCCCGCTCCCCGGGACCGAGTGAGGCGCGGCCCGGCGTCACCTCCACGGGCAGGGCGCCGCTGTTCGTGGCCGTGAAGGTGACCTCCTGCGCGACGTTCCCGGTGTTCACCACCGTGAAGCGCGCGGTGTAGGGCTCGCCCACGACCACGGAGGGCGAGTCCGCCACCGCCGCGCTCAGCCGGGGCTGGGGGGCGACGTTCACCGGGGCCCGGGTGACGCGGCCCTCCCCGTCCGCGAGCGTGACCACGTACTCGCCCGCCCCCGCCCGCTCGTCGGGGAGGAGGACGACGAGTCCCCCGCCCTCCTCCCCGGGCGCGAGGGTCAGTGGCCCCGGCGGCAACAGCAGCCGCCACCCGGCGGGCAGGGTGACCTGCGGCGTGAACTCCCCGCGCCCCGAGCCCACGTTGCGCACCCGGTAGCCCAGGGTGATCGTCTTGCGCGCCGGGTCCTGCACCGCCGCGCGGGGGTAAATCTCGAAGGGCGCGGCCCCCCCTCCCCCCAGGCAGGCGAGCCCGAGCGCGAGCAGCCACCACGCGGTCGGCGCGGCGGGCCCCCTGCGCCCCCTGCCCCGCCCCGTCCTCAAGCCGCCCTCCTCACCCTGGCTCCTCCCCGCGTTACTTGGGAACGTCGAAGTTGTAGCGCACCGCGAACACGTCCTGGCCGCCCCCGTCCGCCATCACGACGACCTGGTAGCGTCCGGCGGGCAGGGTGGGGAAGGCGAAGCGCTGGCGGGTGCTCGTGCCGGGGTAGAGCCGGGTGTCGGTCCCGTCCACGCGCCCCAGCAGGGCGCCCGCCTCGTCGTAGACCTCTGCGTACACCTTGGGCCGCACCGCGCGCTCGCCGTCGTTGGCGAGGTTGACCGCCAGCCCGAAGCGCCCGTCGTCGCCCCGGCGCAAGTCGGGCTGCCCGAAGGCCACCGCCGCGCGGCCCCCGCTCCCCAGCTCGGTGATGAGCTGCACCCCGTAGCGCACGACCTGGCGGATGCTCAGCCCGGCCTGGGGCTTCGCTCCCGCCAGGGGGTCGTCCTCCTCGAGCGGCTCGACCATCAGGACGCTCCAGTAGCTGCCCGGCAGGGGCAGGGTGCCCGGCACCTTGATCGTGTAGGGCACCTCGAGCTGTCCTCCCGGCGGCACGGTCACGACCTCGCCCGGCAGGCTCACCCAGCCCGCGTTCGAGCGCGGCAGGCCCCCCGGCGTGCCGAACTTCACCTCGCCGCCCGCCTGGAAGAAGTAGTCGGTGAGGTAGAGCCGCGCCTTCGCGGGAACCGTGTCCTCGTTGCCGAGGATCAGCTTGCCCTGCACGGTCTGGCCGGGGGCGATGACGTAGGACTCGGAGAGCGAACTTTGCACGTTCACCCGCGCCCCGGCGGCGGGGGCGAGGGCGAGCAGGGCGGTGAGGCAGGAGAGCAGCAGGCGCATGGGCAGGGGTCCTCCGGGAGGGGTCAGGGGGCCGTGATCGTGTACGTGACGGCGGTGGTGTAGACGCCCGGCGCGGTCGCCAGGGGGTTGGGCAGCCCCGTGAAGTCGAGGCGGTAGCGCCGCGTCGCGCGCACCGGCCCGCCGACGATGAGCGTGTTCAGGCTCGCCCCGGCGGGCACGGCGCTGTAGGTCGCCCAGGGACCCAGGGCGGGCGGGGGCGTCTTGCAGCCCGCGTCGGGGGCCAGCCCCTCGGCACGCACCAGCAGCGTGAGCCCGGGGGGCCAGTTCAGGTTGCTGCGCGAGACGCTGACCGCGTAGGTCGTCGAGCCGCACCGGCCCGGGTCAAGGAGCACGTCGAAGGTGCCGCCGTCGAGCACCGTGAGCTGAGCCCCCGCCTGCACGGTCGAGGAGGTGACCGTGAAGGGCGTGGGGGCAGAGAGCAGCGTCACGCTGGGGGGGGCGGCGAGGGCCGTGCCCAGCAGCAGGGGAGCCGCCCCGGCGAGGAGACGGCGGGGCAAGGAGCGGAGGGACGGCTTGCGGGGCACGGTCAGTTGTCCACGATGGTGAAGGTGACGGTGGACTGCACCCCGCTCACCGGGCCTTGCAGGTTGGCCTGGGCCTGCCAGTTCAGCGGGAGGTCCCGCGCCGCCCCGGCGGGCAGGCTGCTCAGGACGTTCACGCTGCCGCCCGCGGGCACGTCGGCGAACCCACCCGCGCCCACCTGGACCCGCAGGGTGCCGAGCTGGGCGGGCAGGGCCCCGACCGAGGCGGTGACCCGCGAGGTCGTGTTCGTGGAGTAGCTGAGGGTGCCGCCCGTCGCCGCCCGGAAGGCCGAGAGCGTGTCGCCCGCCGCCCAGTCCGCCGCCGTGAAGCTGAAGGTGACGGCGGCGTTGCTCAGGGCGAGCTGCTTGACGTTCCCGACCGACAGCGTGACGGTGTGGGTGCCGCTCGGGGCGGCCCCGGCGAGGCCCGTCAGCAGCAGCGCCGGGGCGAGGAGACTTCTGCGACCGAACCTTGCAGGGCACACTCCGAAACGCTTCACGTCTTCCTCCGCTTCCTCCGCGAGGTGGGAACCCACCGCCGGGGCTCAGGTGGGTTCCCGGAACTGGGCTCAGTTGTGCAGCAGGGTGGCCGTGACGGTCACGGTGTCGTTCGTGAGGGGGGCGGAGAGGTTGGCCTGGGTCGCCCAGCTCGCGGCGCTGACGGTCGAGCCGGGGGTGACGGTCAGGGTGTTGAAGGGGTTGCCCTGGGCGTTGGTGAAGGTGAAGGTCTGCCCGGAGACGCTGAACTTGAGGTACTCCAGGCTGGCAGGCAGGGCGGTCGCGGAGAACTCGACGTACCCGGCCTTGTTCGACATGATCGAGAGCGTGTCGGCGGCGGTCTTTTCCACCGAGGTGTTGCTGCCGTACGTGAAGTCGGCGCTCGTGAAGCTGAAGAGCACGCCGCTCGCGTTCGCGCCGCTGTGGTCGAAGCTGATCTCGCGGATCGCGGGGATGGTGAACTTGAGGGTCTGGGTGTCCTTGGGGGCGGCGGCGGCGGTGGCGGTGAGGGCGGCGAGGGCGAGCACGGACAGGGTGGTGACGTTACGCATCTGAAGTTCCTCCTGAGGAAAGTTGCTTGGGCTCACGCCGTCTGGCGGGGGCCGGAAAGCCGGGTGAAGGGGGTGAAGGGGACCGGGGAGAGGGCCCTACCAGGGCACGGTCCAGGTGGAGCCCATGCCGCGCACGGACAGGCCGTCGTAGTAAAACCAGTTGCCCGTGACGGACCGGGTGTAGGCGTACGAGCCCGAGGCGTCCTGGCTGAGCCGGCAGCGGTTGACGCTGCTGCCGAGGGTCAGGTCGATGCCGCTCGCGTCACAGTTGCGCGCGTTCGTGGCCGCGTCTGCCCCCGGGGCGAAAACCCCCAGGTCGCGCACGCTCTCCGCCTGCAAGATGGCCCGGCGCACCGTCGTTTGCGCCGCCATGTCGTTCGCCGCGCGGCGGGCTCCCAGCAGGTTGGGAATCAGGACCGCCGCGAGCACCCCGATGATGGCGATGACGATCAGCAGTTCCAGCAGCGTGAAGCCTTGGGTGAGTGGCTGATGCATACGCTTCCTCCTTGGCGCCGAAACCAACGCCGCGGAGGTCGCCGGGCGGGTCGGGAAGGGTGAAGACGCCACGCGCCGCACTTGCCCTCCACACTTGGTCTTGCGCTGATCTGGCACGCCGCGGGAGGCGGGTCGTGCCTGACGGAGGTCGCACCACTGGCTCCACGTCTGGCAGGTGCCCGAATACACCAGACGCTTCTTCGCTCGTCCCCCTGAACATACTCATGAGACTTCACAAAAGGCTTACATTTAACGTTTCGAGGCGCGGCGGTCTTGGGCCGGGCGTCATGAAGCTCGCCACAAGGCCGGGAGGCGGCCCGGGCCGCTAGAGTCGCCCCAACCGGGACGCCAATCCCGGCTGAGGAAGCGATGAACCTCCCCCCTGATCCGGGCACCTTGGGGGGAGCGGAGCGAGTGGTGCGACCGACCTCACGGCGAAGGCGATCCGGACGGTCAAGGTCCGGTCGGGTCCGTCCTGTGCGGTTTCTCCTGATCCAGGGGGAACGATGAAGACATTCAGACGAGGGGGGTGCGGGCTCGCCCTGCTGCTCGCGGCGGTGCTCGGCACGGCCCAGGCGGGGGGCAGCGCGACCCAGACGATCAGGGTGAAGATCGACGCCTTTACCCGCGGAGGGCCGGAGGCGGCCCAGGTGGCCCTGACCCCAACCCTGCGTGGTCAGGGGCAGATGTCCCCCCTGCGGGCGCAGGGTGTCGGGACGCTGGGCTACACGCGCACCGGGGAGATGCGCCTCGTCGTGGGCGCGGCCCAGACCCTCCCGACCGGGTGGCTGCTGGAGGTCCGGTTACGCGGGGAGGGGAAAGCGGTGCGGCTCGGCGACGCCCACGGTGATCTGGTGGTCTCCGCCCTCCTGCCCGGGGGCACCCGCTCGCTCGCCCTCGATTACGTGCTGGGCGGGGCCCCCGAGGGCGCTGCCGCCGTTCCCGTGGTGTTCACCATCCTCGACCCCTGAGCGGGCCTCACCTCCGCCGGGACAGCGCCCACAGGCCTCCCCCCAGCCCCAGCCCCCACACCGCGCTTCCCACCCCCAGGAAGGCCACGCCGCTGGCCGTGACCGCCAGGGTGAGGAAGGCCGCCTCCCGCCCGTCCTCCGTGCCCAGCGCGGAGGCGGCGCTGCTCAGCGTGGTCGAGACGAGGGCGAGCCCGGCGAGCGCGGCGACCACGGGCGCGGGGACGGCCCCCACCGCGCCGACCACCCAGCCCGCGAACACGCCGAGCATCAGGTAGAAGAAGGCCGCGCTCAGTCCCGCCACCCAACGCCGCTCCGGGTCGGGGTGAGCCTCCTCGCCCGCCGCGATGGCCGCCGTGATCGCCGCGAGGTTGGTGGTGTGCGCCCCGAAGGGGGCCGAGAGCAGGCTCGCCACCCCCGACCACGTGATCAGCGGCGAGGTCGGCACCCGGGAAAATCCGCACGCCCGCAGCACCGCCACCCCCGGGAGCTGCTGGGAGGCGAGCGTGAGCACCGTCATGGGCAGCGCGAGGGTCAGCACGGCCCGCCCGCTGAACTCCGGCGTGGTCCAGACCAGGGTGCCCAGCCCGCCCCCGGTCAGAGGACCCACCGCCCCCGAGGCGAGCGACAGCCCCGCCCCGGCCAGCAGCGCCGCCAGGACCGCCCAGCGGGGGAACCACACCCGGCCCAGCAGGAAGACGGCGATCATCCCGCCCACGGGCAGCGGCGCGGCGGGGAGCGCCCGGAAGGCCCCCAGCACGAAGGGCAGCAGCACGCCCGCGAGCAGGGCGTTCGCCAGCGCGGGCGGAATGCGGCGGGTCACGCTCTCGAAGGCCCCCGTCACCCCCAGGCCGGTCATGATCAGGGCGCTCAGCACGTAGGCGCCGAGCACCTCGGGGTAGCCCAGGCCCCGCGCGGCGGCCACCGAGGCGACGAGGGCCAGCCCCGGCGTCGTCCAGGCCATCTTGACGGGGGCGCGGTACCTCCAGGTCAGCACCCCGCCCGACACGCTGATCGCCAGGTAGCAGCTCAGCACCCAGCTCACCGTCTGCCCGTGCGTCAGCCCGAAGTCGCGCGCCGCCCCCACCAGCAGCCCGATGCTGCTCGCCGCCCCGACCACCACCGCCACGAAGCCCGCCGTGACCGCCGACCCCGAGCCGTCGCGCCGCAGGTCCGCGATGGCCGTCAAGGTTGGACCCGCTCTGCCCGTCCGCCCACCCACACGTCCGCCGCGCCGTCCGGGGCGGGGGTGAACTGCGCCGTCAGCCGCGAGGGCGCCCCCGGCATCCGCTGCGCCCCTCGGATCATGTTCGTGGTCGTCGGCAGGCGGCCCGTCCCTCCCAGCACCCCCACGAGACAGGCGAACATGTGACTGCTCGCGCCGTCCTCCAGAAAGCCCTTCAAGGGCCCGAAGGCCCGGAAACTCACGTCCGCCCGGTTGGGCCCGCCCATCGTGAAGAGGATCAACCCCGTCGTGTCCGTCTCTCGGTTGAGGGACGAGATGGCGTCCGCGTCCGGCGTGAAGCCTTCGAGCGCCGCCGCGTCCGCAACCTCCATGACCAGATTCGGGCGGCCCGCCGAGGCGACCCACGCGGTTTTTCCAGTCACGCCCAGGGAGGAGAAGTCCGTCTCCACCTCCCGCGCCGTCACGTCCCCCTGGCGCAACAGCCACTCGCCGCCGCACAGTTGCGCGGGCATCACCTCCCCGCCCATCGTCACGTCCACCACGTCGAGGAGCACGCCCCGGGGTTGCAGGAAGGCGAGGGCCGCGAGCGCTCCGGAGTCCGAAGTGCCCTTCTCCTTGTCCGGGGTGAAGACCCGCAGCGACACGCCCGCCACGTCCGCCGCCCCGACGAAGACGGAGAGGGGGGCGCCGGAACTCGTGGCCCTCGTCTGGAGGTTGTCTGAGGCGTCAGAGAAGACGGCGACCGTTCTGCCGCCCTCTGAGCCGGGCGGGGAGAGGACACGGTAGAGGGCTGGTGCGGAGGTGACCGTCATGGTCACCATTTCAGCATCCGGCGCGGCGGCGGGCGGCTCCCTTGCCTGCCCCGGCGGCTACGCGCTCACCCACTCCCGCAGCACCTGTTCCAGATGTGCGTCGTCCAGCTCGCCGTGCTCGGCCAGCGCCTTGATGTGGTCGGTCACTCGCCGCAGCGCCTCGTCGCCGTAGTGCAGGCCCAGCTCGCGCGCCCGGTACGCGATGGCGTGCTTGCCCGTCACCTTGCTCGCGGCCTGGATGCGGCGGCCCACCCCGAAGACGCCGGGCGGGATGGCCTCGTAGGCGCCGGGGTTGAGGTAGATCGCCTTGAGGTGCATCCCCGCCTTGTGGTTGTAGGCGAATTCGCCCGTCAGGTAGTTGTTCCAGGGGATCGGCAACTCCACCATCCGCGCGATCATGCGGTCGAGTTCGGGCAGGAGGTCGAGATTGTACTTGTCGATCAGGCCCTGCGGGTCGAAGGTGAACATCCGCGCGAGGAAGCCCCCCAGCGGCGTGATCCCGTTGCGCTCGCCGATCCCCAGGATGGTCGTGTCGATGTGCGTCGCGCCCGCCTCGATGGCCTCGTAGGCGTTCGACACCGCGCAGCCCGTATCGTTGTGCCCGTGGAACTCGATGCCGCACTCGGCGTGGATGACCTTGCGCACCTCGCGCACGAGCGTGTACACCTGCCGGGGCGTGGCGACCCCCACCGTGTCCGCCAGACCGACGCGGTGAACCCCGAGGTCGGAGACGGCCCGATAGACGGCCATCAGGTCCGCCTCCTGGGAGCGGAAGGTGTCCTCCGCGCTGAAACGGATCTGGAGCCCCGGGTGATTCTCCTTGATCCAGCCGATGACCTCGGACGCCGTGTCGATGATCTGCTCGATGCTCTTGCCGTGGCTGAACTCGCGCAGGAAGGAACTCGTGCCGAAGAGCAGGTCGAGCCCGTCCACGCCGAGGTCCACCGCCCGCCGCACGTCCTCCATGTGGCAGCGGACGTGCGTCAGAATCTTCGACCTCAGCCCCAGCCCGGCGAGCAGGCGGATGTCTTGGGCCGTCTGCTCGCTCACCATCGGCGTGGTGACCTCGATGAATTCGGCCCCGAAAGCGTCGAGCGCCCGCGCGATCTCGATCTTGTCGCCCCGATTGAAGTTCCCGCGCGCGAACTGCTCGCCCTCCCGCAGGGTGGAGTCGATGATGGCCCAGGACCGGGCGGGGATGGGGGGAGCCGGGAAGTCTGTCGTCATAGAACGCCTCTCGTCCGGGCATTCTGCCCCGGGACTTGATGAGTGTCAACCAAACACCGAGCTTTTCTTGACGTTTGAAAGGTATTGGGGAACCGGGGTGCAGGCACGGTGACCCTTTGCTGAACCTCGTCCTCACGCCCCCTGCTCTCCGTGCGGCGTAGGGTTCGGGTTATGACGATGCACAAGCGTTCGTTGGGCCGCACGGGCCTGCAAATCACGGAGATCGGGTACGGCGCGTGGGGCATCGGCGCCGACGCGTGGAAGGGCGCGCAGGACGACGAGAGCCTGGAGGCGCTGCGGCGCTACGTCGAGCTGGGCGGCAACTTCATCGACACGGCGATGGGCTACGGCGACGGCCACAGCGAGCGGCTGGTCGGCCAGGTGGCCCGCGAGCACGAGGGCGTGTACGTCGCCACCAAGATCAGCCCCAAAAACGGGCAGTGGCCCGCCGCCCCGGAGACGACCGCCGAGCAGGCTTTTTCCGCCGATCACGTGATCCGCTGCACCGAGGCCAGCCTGGAGCGGCTGGGCCTGCCCACCATCGACGTGCAGCAGCTCCACGTGTGGAACGACTCGTGGCTGGGGCAGGGCGACTGGCAAGACGCGGTGGCGCAGCTCAAGCGCGACGGCAAGATCCGCCACTTCGGCATCTCCATCAACGACCACCAGCCGGACAACGCCGTCCGCGCCGTCGAGGAGGGCGTGGTCGAGACGGTGCAGGTCATCTACAACGTCTTCGACCAGTCGCCGCAGGACCGCCTGCTCGACGCCTGCCGCGCGAACGGGGTGGGTGTGATCGTCCGCGTCGCGCTTGACGAAGGGAGTCTGACGGGCACCATTACCCCCGGCACCAGCTTTCCGGAGGGGGACTGGCGGAACAACTACTTCGGCGGCGACCGCAAGGTGGAGTTGCAGCCGCACCTGCGGGCCATCGAGCAGGAACTGGGGATCACGACGAATCAGCTTCCCGAGACGGCCCTGCGCTTCGTCCTCAGCCACCCGGCGGTGAGCACCGTGATCGTGGGGATGCGCAGCGTGCGCAACGTGGAGCGCAACGCGGCGCTGGCCGACGGGCGCGGCCTCCCCGCCGAGCAGGTCGCGCGGCTCTACGGGCACCGCTGGGACCGCAACTGGTACAACCCGGCGGACTGAAGGGCAGGGTGGGGGGCGGCGTGGGGAAGGTCCCGCCGCCCCTCGTCGTGTCTCAAGAGGCTTCGGGAAGGCGAGGGGCAATGGGCCCAGGCCGGGTGGCTCCCCACTTGCCCAGATGCCCTGTTCGTCCACCCCCCCGGCAGGCCGTCCCGCGAGTCAAGGGGAGGAGGCGAGAGGCGAGGAAAGCGGCTTTGAACGCAGCTCCCTTCACCGCTCCAGCGGCAACTCAACCGGCTGTCCGCCCTCGCGCGACGACCGCTGCATCGCCAACACGATCTCCTGGTCGAGCCGCGCCTGTTCCCCGCCGTAGGTCGGCTCGCCCCCGGTTCGCACCGCATCCACGAGGCTCAGCAGGCAACCCGCCACCGCGATCTCATCGTCGTGCCACTGGGGATTGTGACCCTTGCGGGCGGTGACGAAAGGGTTCTCCCAGATGACGGTGGGGTGTTCGGGGTCCCCGGTGTGGGCGACGATGGAGCGCAGGGCACCGCCGTCGTTGCGCTCCAGCCTCCGCTCCAGGGTGATGAACTGCGGCGCCTCGCCGTCGGGGGTCAGCAGGGTCAGGCGCTCGTCCTGGCTGTGGGCCATGCCGACCGTGAGGCCCATGCCCTTTTCCGCCAGGAAGCGGCTGCTCCGCCACCAGCGCAGAGGCGAGTCGTAGCCCACGCTCGTCCAGTGGAAGACGCCTAGCCGCCCGTCCTCGAATTCGACGAGGGCGTGTTCTTGCGTCTCGGTGCGCTCCCCGCGCGTGTCGGCCAGGAAGGACCAGTGGGGGGCGAGGCGGTAGTCTCGCACCATTCCGACCACCCGCACGGGCCGGGTATCGAAGCCCAGGTAGCTGCGCATCACGCTCACCCCGTGGTAGCCGTGCCCCGCGAAGTCGCTGAAGGAGGAGTGGACGCGCCCAAATACGCCGGATTCGATCAACTTGAGCTTGATCTGTTCCAAGGGACGGCGGTGGAACTGCTCGGCCACCTCGACCTTGAGACCCCGCTCCAGCGCCGCCCCGATGATCGCGTCCGCCTCCCGCAGGTCGTGCGCGATGGGCGTTTCGAGCAGGACGTGGAGGCCGTGTTCCACCGCCATCCGCCCGACCTGCCCGTTCGCCCCGTAGGCGACGGAGACGATGCCAAGCTGTGCCCCCGTCTCCCGGATCAGGTGGTTGAGGTCGGTGAAGTGGGGGACCCCCAGGCTTTCCCCCAGCCGCCGCGCCGACGCCTCGCTCCGCCCCCACACCCCGACGAGGGTGACGTGCCCCGGGAGCGCCTTCACGATGGGCCCGTACAGGGAGTCGGAGCGGGCGGCGGTGCCCACGATGGCGACGCGCAGGGATTCAGGCATGGCCCAGGAATACACCCTGGGACGCGCGGGGGGGCTGGCCTTCCCTTCAGGTTCCGCCGCCTGTCGGGTCGTCCCCGGTGGCGGGACGCGGAGCGGGGCCTTGGTCCGCGCTTAAGACGCCTCGGACCTGTCCCGACGCCCCCCTCCGTAGAGTGCCCGGCGGAGGTTTTTCCCTTGTTCAGCCCTCACTTACGAGACATCCTGCGGTTGGCCCTGCCCGCGAGCGCGGAGGCCGTGATCCAACTGCTGTTCAATTTTCTGGCCCAACTGATCGTCGCTTCGCTCGGCGCCGCCGCCGTGGCCGCCGTCGGCTTTTCCAACAACGTCACCCTGATCGCGATCTTCACGCTCGCCACCCTGGGGACGGGCGCGGGCATCCTCGTCGCGCGGGCGCGGGGGGCGGGGGACCGGGAGGCGGTCGCGCGGACGACCGGCACCGCCCTGCTCCTCGCCGCCGCCGTGACGCTCGCGCTCGTCCTCGTCCTGAGTGTCTTCGCCCGGCCCGTGCTGGGGGGGCTGGGGGCCCCCGCCGATTTGGCGCAGACCGCCACGCCCTTTTTCCAGGTCGCCCTCCTCGGGGTGCCCCTGATCGTGCTGAGCGTCGTGGCGGGGAGCGTGCTGCGCTCGCTGGAGCAGCCGCGTGTGCCCATGTTCGCCACCCTCGTCGCGGCGGCGGTGAACGTGGCGGTGGGGTACGCGCTGGTGCGGGGCGTCGCCGGGTTTCCCCGGCTCGGGCTGGTGGGCGCCGCGTGGGGCGCTCTCGCCGGGCAGACGCTGCGGGTCGTGCTGCTGGGCGCCTTTCTATACGGGCCGCGCGGGCTCGTGCCCTGGGGCTGGTCGGGGCTGGGAGCCAGGGGGCGCGCCCTCGTTGGCGAGCTGCTGCACCTCTCGCTTCCCCTGGCCGCCACGCAGCTCGCGTGGAGCGGGGGCAATCTGCTCTACGCCCTCTTTCTCGCGCGGCTGGGCACGGCGGTGCTGGCCGGGGTCCAGATCGCCAACACGCTGGAGGGTATCTTCATCGTGGCGTCCGCCGGGCTGGTGCCCGCCGCCACCGCGCTGATCGGTCAGGCGGTGGGGCAGGGGAACGCCCGGCTGGCGCGCGAGCGGGCGCAGGTGGTCGAGCGCTTCGGGCTGGTGACCGGGGTGGCCTTCGGCGTGCTGTTCGCCCTCTCGGCCCTGGCCCTGCCCGCGCTGTACCCGGCGGTGGGGGAGGAGGTCAGGCAGGTCGCCCTGAGCGCCATCCTCGTCAACGCCGCCATTCAGGTCGTGAAGGTCTCCAACCTCGTGCGCGGCGGGGGCATCCTCCCCTCGGGGAGCGACACGCGCGGCGTCCTGATCGGGGACGCCGTGGGCGCCTTCGCGGTCGGGCTGCCGCTGGCTTGGGCGCTCGCCTTCGGGCTGGGGCTCGGCGTGTGGGGTGTGCTCCTCGCCCGGGTGGCGGAGGAGGTCGCCAAGGTGCTGATCTTCGCGTGGCGGGCAAAAAAGCTCGCGTGGCCGCGCGTGATCGCCGAGCAGGCGGGGGTAGCGTCGGCCTCGAACTGAGGACGGCGCAAGGGGGCCAGGGGTTCACGGCGAGGGTGCCGCCCCTGGCCCCCTCCCTTTCACGGCCTGCGCTGCATCAGCGCCGTCCGTTTGCAGCGCGCCACCACCTCGCCCCGCTGGTTGATTGCCCGGTGCTCGACGGTGACGATCCCGGCGTCCGGTCGGCTGCGGCTGTGCCTCACCTCCAGCACCTCCGACTCCGCGCGCAGGGTGTCTCCGTGGAAGACGGGTTTCGGGAATACCACGTCCGTCAGCCCCAGGTTGGCGACGAGGGTGCCCAGCGTGAGTTCGTGGACGCTCAGGCCCACGAGCAGGCTCAGCGTCAGGAGGCTGTTCACCAGCGGGCGCCCGAACTCGGTCGTGGCGGCGTACTCGTGGTCGAGGTGCAGCGGCTGCGGGTTCATCGTCAGCGTGGTGAAAAAGACGTTATCCGCCTCCGTCACCGTCCGCGTGATCCGGTGGCGGATCAGGGTGCCGACCGGCAGTTCCTCGAAGTAGCGGCCCTGGGGGCGGTTCAGGTCCTCGTTCACGAATGCTCCCCCCGCGCGTGCAGGATCGCCCGCGCCCGCGCCAGCATCGGCTCGTCCACCATCTGCCCCTCGAAGGCGAAGGCGCCGCGCCCCGATTGGGCCGCCTCGTGAGCGGCGCCCAGCAGACGGCGGGCCCGCGCGGCCTCGGCGTCGGTGGACCCGAAGTAGGCGTGGGCCAGGGGCACCTGCGCCGGGTGGATGCACAGCTTCCCCGCGTACCCCAGCGCCCGGCCCTGCGCGGCGTCCTCGCGGAAGGCGGCCTCGTCCCCCAGCCGCGTGACCACGATGTCGAGGGCGGGCACCCCCGCCAGCCGGGCGGCGAGGGCCACCCGCGAGCGGGCGTACAGCACCTCCAGGTTTCCCGGTGTGCGCTGCCCCCCCAGGTCGGTCGTATAGTCCTCCGCCCCGAAGTACGCCCACGCCACGGGCGGCACCAGAATCTCCCGCGCGTTCCACACCCCCGCGCCCGTCTCCAGCCCCGCCATGACGGGCAGGCTCAGGCCCCGCTCCGAGAGTGCCCCCGCCACGAGCCGCACGTCCGCCGCCGACTCCAGCTTGGGGACGACCACGCCCGCGAGTTCGGGGGTGAGCACGCCCAGGTCGTCCTCGAAAAAGGGCGAGTGCACGGCGTTCACCCGCACGAACACCGCGAGGTGGGGGTGGGCGGCGATCAGCTCACGCGCTGCGTCCCGCGTGACGGTCCGGGCCGTCGCCTTGGCCTCGGGGTCACTGGGCACGGCGTCCTCCAAGTCGAGGACGACGGCATCCGGCTCGGCGCGGGGCAGCTTGGCGATCAATTCGGCGCGGTTGCCCGGCGCGAAGAGCACGCTGCGGGGGCGCGGGGTGGGAGAGAGGGTCAAGTGACTCCCTCCCCGGTCTGGACGGCGAATTCTGGACTGGGCACGCCCAACAGCATAGTCGGCGGCGGGAAGGCGGGCGGTCCCTACACGCCCAGCTCGTACCGCACGACGTGAAAGCCCCGGACGTGCCGCTCGTCCACCGCCCCGAAGCCCGCCGCCTCGTACAGGGCGCGGAGTTTGGGCCGGGTCGCCGCGGTGTCGAGGCGCAGGAGGGGGACCCCGGCCTCCCGCGTCTCCCGCACGGCCTCCTCCAGCAGCAGGGAAGCGAGGCCCTGGCCCTGCGCGTCCGGGTGAACGCCAAGCTTGTGCAGATAGAGCGCCTCTCCAGGTGCCGCCTCCGGCCAGAAGAGCGGGTCCTCGGGCAGGAGGCTGAAGGTGCCGACGGGCCGGGTTCCCAACCACGCGACGCGCCACGTCGGGGCCGGGTACTGCCGCTCCAGCCGCTGCGGCGTCAGGCTGGAGACGGGCCACAGCGACCTCCCCAGCGCGGCGAGGTGGGCGGCGGTCGCCGTGAGCACGCCCGAGGCGGCCTCCACGTCCCCCCGGGTGAAGGTGAGGTCCATAGGTCCGAGCCTAGCCCCCCAGCGCCGGGGCGGGCTCGATGCCCGTCGCGTGCAGGTCCTCGCCACGCGCCTCCAGCCGCACCCGGGGCAGCGGGCCGTTCGCCTTGCCGAAGACGGCCTCCCCGGCCTTCAACGGGTCGAACACGCTGTAGTGGCACGGGCAGCCGAGCTGCGGGTGCCGGTCCCCCGCGGGCGGGCGGTAGTTGTACGCGAAGGCGAGGACCTCGGTGTCGCGCACGAGGTTCACCGCGCAGCCCAGGTGGGTGCAAATCCGCGAGTAGGCGACATAATGCGCCCCGTCCGCGCTCAGGCCGCCGGGCACGGGCTCGGGCACCCGCAGCAGGACGCAGGGACGACCGGCATAGGTGAAGTTCACCTCCGCCCACTCGCCTTCCAGCTCCGCACGGGAGGCCACCCGCACTGTCTCCCCCGGCTGGAAGTCCGGCTCGCCCGCCCCCTCCTTCCCGAAGGTCACGCGCGAGGCGTACCAGCCCATATACCCGAACGCCCCCAGCGTGCCCGCCACCGGCACCACCCACCAGCGTTCGAGCAGGCCGCGCCGGGTCAGTGTTCTGGAGCCGGGGCTCACTGGCCTTCTCTCTGCCACCGCTCCAGCACGTCGAGCAGGGCATTCAATTCTTCGGGCTTCAGGTTCGGGTAGGCGGGCATGGCGCCCTTGCCGTTGACGGTCACGCTTCTAAGCGCCTCGCGGGAGAGGGTGGACACGCGGAGGTTGGGCCCCAGGCCCCCCTGACCGTTCGGGCCGTGGCAGCTCGCGCAGTTCGCGGCGTAGACCTTGAGGCCGGGGTCGTCCTCGTTTTGCCGGGCGCGGATGGCGGTGATCAGCTCGTCCGCGTCGCGGCCCTTGGGGTCGAGGGTCCGGTAGCGTTCGAGCGCCGTCAACGCGTCTGCGTCCTGCCCGAAGCGGGCGAGCGCGAAGCCGAGGAGAAGCTGCGACTCGGGCTCCTGCGGGGCGAGCTGCGCCGCCGCCTGGATGAGGCGGAAAGCCTGCTGCGCCTCCTCGGGCGTAGGGTCTTGCGCGTTCTGCCCCTGCTGATCGGGCCGCGTCAGGAGCAGGATGCCCAGCCGCCGCAACGCCTCGGGCTGCCGGGGATCGAGCCTCAGCGCGTTCCCGTACGCGAGGACGGCCTGCGCGTACCGGGCGGAGTCGAAGGCGGCCCGCCCCCAGGCGAGGTACGCCGCCTTATGCCCGCTGGCCTCGGCCCTCTTCCTCAGGCCCGGCAGCGCGAGCACGTCCCGCACGTCCTGCGCCTCGCCCGCCCCCAGCGAGGCGAGCTGCCAGCGCGGCACGAGGGTCACCGCCCCGGCGACGGTCACGAGCGCGGCCACGGTCAGCCCCGTCAGCGCGAGGGTGCGCGTCCGCCCGCTCCGTTCCCGGGAGGGCGGGGCGGGCGGCAGGGCGTCCAGTGAGCGCAGGGTCAGCGCCGCGCGGCGTTCGAGGTCGGGGCGCCGGGCCTCGTCCGTCAGGTTCGCCAGTTCCCCGTACAGGCGGCCCTGCTCAGCGGTCAGCCGCTCGCGCTCAGGGGCGTCAGGATCGGCGGGGGCCCCTGCCCTGAGCGGCTGCAACACCAGCCACAGCGCGGCGAGCACGAAGAGGGCGAAGACGGTCAGGCCGAGGATCACGCCCCACCTCCCGCCCGGTCGTCCCGCCGCGTGTCGCGCCTCACCTGCGCGAGGAAGGGGTCGAAGGGCTCCTCAGCGACGGGCTCCGGGGCGGGCGTGGTCGCAGCGTTCCTCTTCCGCAAGAAGGCCCACAGCACCACGCCGCCCCCGGCCAGCGCGAGCAGCGGCGCCCCCCACAGGAGCGCGCCTGCCCCCTCCTTGGGCGGGTCGAGAAGCACGAAGTTCCCGTACCGCGCCGAGAAGTAGGCGTAGATGTCCCGGTCGCTGCGCCCCGCCGCCACCTGCTCGCGCACGTCGCGCAGCATCTCCCGGCTGATGTCGTTCGTGCTCTCCGTGATCGGCACCCCCGTGCAGATCGGGCAACGCAGGTTCGACCCGACGGACTTCGCCCGCGCCTCCTGCTCCGGCGTCAGGGCGAGCGACACGGACAGCAGCAGACCCAGGACGAGGGCGAGCAGCCCCCGCACCACCGACCACGAGCCACGGACCACCGACCGCCTCACAGCCCCGTCACCCCGATCTTCTCCAGCCCCACGTTCAGCCGCTCGCGGTCCAGGCCGCCCCGGTCCACGTGCTGCACCACGCCCGCCCGGTCGATGAAAAACGTCTCGGGAATGCCCGCCACGCCGTAGTTGATGCCCGTCTTGATGCCCGGGTCCCGCAGCGAGGGGTAGGCGAGGGCGTACTCGCGGATGAAGTCGCGCGCATTCTGCTCGTTCGTCTCCTGGAACAGCACGCCGACGACCGCCAGCCCCTGCCCCGCCCCCTGCCGCTCGCTGAGTTCCCGGAAGAGCGGCGCCTCCTCCCGGCACGGCCCGCACCACGACGCCCAGAAGTTCACGACGACGGGGCGGCCCCTGAGCGAGGCGAGGCTGACCCGCGTGTCGTCGAGGCTCTCCAGGGTGAAGTTCGGCGCCGCCTTCCCAACGAGCGGACCGCCGTCCGTGGCGTTGCGCGCCGGGCTCAGCAGCGCCGCGCCGAGCACCCCGACGAGGCCAGCGGCCAGGACGGGCGGCAACAGCCGCCGCCACAGGGGAGCGGGCGCCTTGGTGGTCGAATTTGTCTTCGTAGAGAGGTCAGTCACAACGTACCGTCCCGTTTCTTTGAGAGCGTGGGTGATCAAAAGGGCGATCAGACCGACGCGTTAGGTTTCTTGTTGCTCCTCCCCCTTGACTTGCAAAGCTCCGCAGGAGAGGGGGGAGGCTGGGGCTCGCAGAGCTGCGGAGCAGAGGGGGTGAGCGAGTAGAGCCTCCAAGCAAAGGCAGCCTTCAATCCCCACCTTCCCATCAATCCGTCGCCGGGGCCGCCCGCGTCACGGGCACCCGCACCGCCACCCGCCGGGGCGTCACGAGCGTCAGGCCCGCCCCCAGCACCACCACCAGCGTGCCCCACCAGATCCACGACACCAGCGGGCTCTCGATCAATCGCACGCTCGCCCACTTGGCGTCCGCGTCGAAGGCCGTCACCACGAGGTAGGTGTCGCCCAGCAGCCCGTAACGCACGGCGGGCGCGGCGAAGGCGGAGTCGCCGCCCTGCACGTAGGTGTTCAGCCGCGCCTCGAAGGGTTGCCCGTCGATCAGGACGCGGGCCACCTGCGACTGCCCGTAGGGCTTGACCTCCCGCCGGATGCCTTGCAGCGCCAGCGTCTCGTGAAGGAGGCTCTTCGGGGCCGCGCCGACATTCAGGGTCGTCTGCGCGTCCTGCCGGTACGCCCCCGAAAAGGCGATGCCGAGCGCCATCACCACGAGCCCAACGTGCGCGAGGTAGGCACCGTACCGCCGGGGCTGCTCGCGCACGAGGGTCATCAGGCCCCCGCCCCGCTGCCGCATCGCCCGGACCGTGAGCAGCCCGAGGCCGACGAGGTTGTAGGCCGACAGCGCGATCGTCCCCAGCACGCCGGGGCTGCGCACCCCGAGCGCGAAGGCGATGACTCCCGCCCCGACGCCCGCGATCAGGAGGGGACGCAGCGCCCGCCACAGCCCCTGCCCTTCCGCCCGCCGCCACGGGAGCAGCGGCCCCACCCCCATCAGGAGCAGCAGGCCCAGCCCCAGCGGAATGGCGAAGGCGTTGTAGAAGGCAGGCCCCACCGACGCGTCCCGCCGCCCCTGCACCGCCTCCACGAAGGTGGGGAAGAGGGTGCCGACGAGCACCATCACCGCGAAGACGAGGAAAAGCCAGTTGCCCGCCAGAAACGCCCCCTCACGGCTCAGCGGCGCCGGGGCCTCGCCCTCGTCCCGCAGGTGGGGCGCACGCCACGCAGCGAGCCCGATCCCCGCGACGAGCAGGAAGGCGAGAAAGCCCAGGAACACCGGCCCCACCGGCCCGCCCGCGAAGGCGTGCACACTCTGCACGATGCCGGAGCGGTTGAGGAAGGTGCCGAGCACCGTCGAGGCGTACGCCAGCACGATCAGCCACACGTTCCACGCCCGCATCAGCCCGCGCCGCTCCTGAATCTGGACGGAGTGCAGGAAGGCCGTCGCGAGCAGCCAGGGGATCAGCGACGCGTTCTCCACCGGGTCCCACGCCCAGTAACCGCCCCAGCCCAGCGTCTCGTAGCTCCACCACCCGCCCGCGACGATGGCGGCGGTCAGGAAGGCCCAGGCGGTCAGCGTCCAGCGCCGGGTGGCAACGACCCAGTGGTCAGACAGCCGCCCGGTGACGAGCGCCGCGACCGCGTACGCGAAGGGCACGGCCAGGCCCACGAAACCCAGGTACAGCAGGACCGGGTGGACGGCCATCATCCAGTGGTTTTGCAGGGCGGGGTTGGGGCCGCGCCCGTCGGCCAGCACCTGCGAGACCGGCGTGAAGGGGCTGGCGACGGTCGCGCACACGCCCACGAAGAAGAGCAGGTTGACGAACATCGCGCCCAGGGCCCAGGGCCGCAGGGCGTCGCGCCGCAAGGTCAGGCTCAGCACGAAGGCGAAGCCCGCGAGCAGCCACGCCCACAGCAGGATCGAGCCCTCCAGCGCCCCCCACAGGCTCGTCACCTTCACCCAGGTCGGCGAGGCCCGCATGGAGTGCTCGGCCACGTAGCGCACCGAGAAGTCGTCGCCCAGCAGGGCGGTCATCAGCGTCAGCGTGGCTAAGGTGACGAGGGCGAAGACCGCCCACACCGCCCGCCGCGCCGCCTCGGTCGCCCGGGTGTCGGCCTTGAGCCCGCCGACCACCGCGAGCCAGGTGCCGCCCAGCGTGAAGGCCAGCGCCGCCAGCAGCGCCAGTTGCCCCAGCGCCCCGAGCGCGCTTTGGTTGAAGGAAATCAGGTTCAGCATCGGGCGCGAGTCCTCACTCGCTCTGCCGCAGCAGGTCTTTGAGCTCGGCCTGCGTCTGCGGCACGTTGTATTCCTCGGAGTGTTTCACCACGAGTTCGGAGGCGTGGAAGGTGTTGCCCTGAAACTCGCCGCGCACGACGACCCCCTGGTTCTCCTTGAAGAGGTCGCTCACCGCCCCGCGGTACCGCACCGGGAAACTCGCGCCGCCGTCCGTCACGTCGAACTTCAGGTCCAGCGTCTGCGGGTTGTACTGCACCGCCCGCACGAGGCCGCCGATGCGCAGGGGCCGCCCCTCCAGCTCCGTGCGCTGCTGCACGTACTCGGTCGGCGTGACGAAGTATTCCAGGCTCTTGCCCAGGTTCCCGAAGGCGATGAAGGCCGTCAGCGCGACGAGGGCCACGACGCCCAGGAGGGTGGGCAGCGGGCTGCGCTTACGCCGCCGGGCCTGCGGCAGGGGAGAGGGCAGGGTCATCGCCGCTCCTCGCGGTTCGCGCGCAGCCGCAACCAGACCCAGCCGAGGTAGGCCGCGAGCAGCAGCAGGGTCACCACATACACCACGATCACGTAGGCGGCGTACTTATCCACGGGCGACCTCCAGCGGGGTCAGGTCGGCCATCAGCTCGCGCTCCTCGCGCTCTTCCTCACGGGCGGCCAGGGTCGCCCGCACGCGCAGCAGGTAGAAGTACAGCAGGGTAAAGGCGACGGTCGCCGCGAGCAGCACCCAGCCGTACACGGGCGCGGCGTCGAAGCGGATCTTGCCGAGCAGCTTGAGGGTCTGCGTCTGGTGCACGCCCCGCCACCACTCCACGGCCATGTAGTTGATCGGCACGTAGAGGGTGCCCACCAGCCCCACGACCGCCGCCACCCGCGCCCGGCGGTCCGGGTCGTCGATCAGGCTGCGAATCAGCAGGTAGCCGCCGTACACGACGAGGCTCAGGGCGGTGGTCGTCAGCCGCGCGTCCCAGACCCAGTACACGCCCCAGGTCGGCTTGGCCCACAGCATCCCGCCCACGATGGTCGCCACGGTGAACAGCACGCCGATCTCCGCGCTGCTCAGGGCGAGGCGGTCGAAGCGGCGCTGGCGGGTGATCAGGTACAGCAGCCCGAAGAGGCCGGTGCCCCCGTAGGCGAGGTAACTCAGCCACGCGGTGGGCACGTGCACGAACATCAGGCGGACGAGCGAGCCCTGATTCACATCCAGGGGCGCGCTCAGGCCCAGCACCACCGCCGCCCCCAGGGCGAGGAGGGTCGCGGCGCCCAGCCCCGTCGTGACTCGATCTTGTCTCATGTCAAACCTCATTCTGAGCCGCGCCCGTGAGGGTCACCGTGACCGGGGGTGCGGCGTGCTCTCGTGCCCACAGAATCGCGTCCTGGCGCGGGAGGGACAAGTGCGAGTGTCCCCCCGGCGCATGGAGAGGGAGTGTCCTTGCGGATAGGGTACGGTGAGGCTCTCAACCCGCCGCCCTCCCCCAGAGTCGTGGAGCTGCAAAGCCAAGAGGTGCCCTATGAAGTTTGCCCGCCCCCTGACCGTTGCCCTGGCCCTCGCCGCCCTGACCCTGACCGCCTGTGCCCCCTCGGCCTCTCCCCCCGCCGCCCCCCTCCCCGACCCGGCCACCTACCGCCCCGAGGGCGCGCCCGTATCTGTCCCCGGCGTAGGCGAGGTCGGGCGCTGGATGATCACGAAAGACCTCGTGCCCGCCACCTGGCTCGGCGAGAAGCTCGGCGGGCGCACCCCGCGTGAGCCGGTCAACGTGCTCCTGATCGACCGCGCGGCGAAGAGCCCGGAGGAAGCCACGGGCCGCCTCCTGGCCGCGATGAACGCCGCCGGGTATGGCCCCAAGGGGGGGCACTCCACCGGCTACTTCGGGGAGGTCGGCGGGAGGCTCTACCCCATGCTGCCCACCGGACCGGGCGAGGCGTTCAGCGACGACCCCTTCTTCGTGCCGAACAACCACGGGCGCATCTTCGGGCCGGTTCCCGTGGAAAACGGGTACGTCTTCACGGGGGCCTTCAGCCTGGAGGGCATTCGCCTGTTTCCTCGCCCCGGCCACCCCTACCGCTCCTTCCAGGTCGCCCGCGAGGACCTCGCCGACAAGCTCAATACCCACACCGGGTTCAGGCGGGCCGGATACGTGGACATGGGCTCGCGCCTCGACACCCCGACCGAGACGACCGGAGACCACGACGGACGGGCGGTGCTGCTGGTGGCGGGGGGTCCGTAAGTCTCAGGTATAGATCAGGCACCCCCGCTCCTCCAGCCGCCGGAACGCCGCGGGCAAGGAGGTCAAGCGGTTCCAGCGCAGGTCCAGCCGCTCCAGGTTCGGGAGAAAGGCCAGCCCTTCCGGCAGCGCCGTCAGCCCGTTCGCCCGCAGGTCGAGGAAGCGCAGGTGTTCCAGCTCGGCCAGCGAGGCGGGCAGTTCCGTCAGGTGGTTGAACCTCAAGTCCAGTTCGGTGAGGGCGCCGAGCTTGCCGATCTCCTCGGGCATTGTCGTGAGGGCGTTGCCCTGCGCCATCAGCTTGCCCAGGCGGGTGCAGTTCCCCAACTCGGGCGGCAGGCTGGTCAGGCGGTTGTTCATGACGTGCAGTTCCCGCAGGTCGCTCAATGCTCCGACCGATTCCGGCAGGGACGTGAGGGCGTTGTTGTATGCGCGGAACTCGACGAGGTTCGCCAACTCGCCCAGCCAGTCAGGAAGGGCCGTCAAGGCGTTGTCGGTGACATTGAGGTAGACGAGCGAGCCCAGGTAACGCAGGGAGTCGGGCAGCGTGGTCAGGCGGTTGTTGCTGAGGTACAGGAATCTCAATTCTTGCAACCCGGCGAACACGTCCGGCAGCGTGCTTAACCCGTTATGGCCGAGGTCGAGCATCTCCAGCCCGGTCAGCCTGCCCAGCCCCGGGGAGAGTTCGGTCAGCCGGTTCGCCGAGAGGTTGAGCGTGCTCAGCCCCGTCATCTCCCACACCCACTCCGGCACCCCTGTCAACTCGTTGTCGTACACGCTCAGGACCCGGGCGTCCGTGCAACGTCTCAGGCTCTCGGGCAGGGTTTGAAGGCGGCAGCCATTGAGATTCAGGTGGTCGGGTCGGGCGGAGGGGTCGCGTTCGAGGACGGCAAGCAGGTCCTGTGCGCGCGGTCCCGTCGTGTGCTGGTGGTTCAAGCCTTCGGCGACCACGCTGTCCTCGTCGGTGGGCATGGGCCACTGTACCGGGCCCCTACCCCTCGACCGCGAAGCCGAACAGCAGCGTCGCCAGGATGACCGTCCCCAGGTCGAAGGCCGCGAGGAACACCACCCAGGTCGTGACCTCCGGCGTCCACCCGCCCGTGAGCAGGAGGGAGGTCGCCTTCACGCTGGCGATCACCACGGGCACGAGGATCGGGAAGGCGAGGGCGGGCAGCAGCGCCTCGCGTGCCCGCAGGTTCACCGTGATCGAGCCGTAGAAGGTCGTCCCCGCCGCGAAGCCGACCACACCCAGCGCGGTCAGGAGCGCGAGCGCCCCCCACGGCACCGCCCGCCCCGCCCCCGCCGCCCCGAAGAGGATCAGGCCCGCCGGAAGGGTGAACGCCGCGACGAGGAAGAGCGGCCCCAGCACCCCGAGCAGCTTGCCCACGTACAGCGCCCCGTGTGCCCCCGGGTAGAGGAGAAGCTGCTCCAGCGCCCCCGCCTCCTGCTCCTGCGCGAAGGCCCGCTGCGCCCCCACCGCCGCCGAGAGCGCGAGGGCCGTCCACACCGCGCCCGCCGCGACTCCGGCGGTCTGCTCGACCGTCCGCGCCGTGGCGTCCCCGCCGAGCGCCAGCCCCAGCACGAGGAGCACCAGCCCCGCGAAAAAGGTGGTGGCGAGCAGCGTGTCCCGCGTGCGCCCCGCCACCCGCAGGTCCTTGGCGGCGAGGGTGAGGGCCGAGCGGACCGTGGAGGGTGGAGCGTGGGGCGCGGTCGGCCTGCCCTTCTGTTCCACCTTCCACCCGCTACGCTCCACGGTCCTCCTCCACCTTGCCGCCCACCAGCCGCACGGCCCGGGGGGCCACCCGCCGCGCGAGATGCGGCTCGTGCGCGGCGATCACCAGCGTCACGCCCCCAGAAGCGAGGTCGCCGAGCAGTTCAAGGGTGAGTTCCCGCCCTGCCTCGTCGAGGTTGGCGAAGGGCTCGTCCACCAGAGTCACGGGCCGGGCGAGCAGGTGCGCGCGGGCGAGGGCGAGCCTCTTGCGCATCCCCGCCGAGAGGAACCGGACGCGGCGGGTGGCCGCCCGCTCCAGCCCCACCCGCCGCAGCTCCCCCACCGCGTCCCCCGTCTGGCCGTGCATCCGCAGCGCGAAGTCGAGGTTCTCCGCACACGTCAGGTCGGGGTACAGTCCCCCGTCTACCGGCATCAGGTGGACGCACTCGCGCACCGCCCGCCCGTCGCGCAGGTCGAACCCCAGCACCCGCCCCTCCCCCCGGGTGGGCCGCAGCCCCGACGCGAGGACCCGCAGCAGCGTCGTCTTGCCCGCCCCGTTCTCGCCGAGCAGGGTGACGCCCTCCCCGGCGGGCACGTCGAGGGTCACGCCGCGCAGGATGACCTCGCGGCCCAGCCTCAGCCAGAGGTCGCGGAGCTGGAGGGCGGGCGGGGGAGTGGTGAGTGGTGAGTGGTCAGTGGATGGGTCGCCCGTCTTTTCCCACTTCCCACTGACCACTTCCCACCGACCCCCTTGACCCCCTACACCCTCAGCCACGCCGGCATCACCTCGTAGAAGAAGGTCGCCAGCCGCGTGAACTGCCCCGTCAGCATGAGAACGCCGACGAGGACGAGCACGACGCCGCCCACCTTCTCGAACACGCCCGCGTAACGGTTCAGCCGCCGCAGGTTCAGCCGGTCCCACAGCAGCGCGGCGAGGAGGAAAGGCACGGCGAGCCCCAGCGTGTACGCGGCGAGGAGCCCCACCCCGGTACTCAGGCTGGCGCTGCTCGCGGCCAGCCCCAGGATGCTGCCCAGCGCCGGACCCAGGCACGGACTCCACCCGAAGGCGAAAGCGGCCCCCAGCGCGACCGGCCCGTAGCCTCCCGCGCCCGCCAGCGCCCGCGTGTCCCGCATCAGCACGGGCAACCGGATCACGCCGAGCATCACCAGCCCGAAGAAGATGATCAAGGCGGCGGCGACCCGCCCGAGCAAGATCTTGTGCGGTGCCAGGAGGGCCCCCAGGCTGCTCGCCGTCGCCCCCAGCGCGATGAAGACGAGCCCGAAGCCCAGGATGAAGCCCAGCGCCCGCCCCAGCGGCGCCCGCGCCCCGCCCAACACGCCGAGGTAACTCGGCACGAGCGGCAGCACGCAGGGGCTCAGGAACGAGATCAGCCCCGCGAGAAAGGCCACCGTGACGGACGGGGCACCGGGAGAGACGAACATGGGGCGAGTCTAGCCCAGGGCCATAGGGCGGGCTGTCCCCGCAGGCGGACTGCCGGGCACACGAACGCCCCCACGCGGGACAGGGGCCGAAGAGAGCGTGTGGGCCTCAGTCGTCAAGCCGGATATGGGTGGCGACGACGGTGGTGCCGTTCGGGGCACGCCCGGGAGTCACGTCGACCTTCTGGCCGCTGCGGTTGCTGGCCCAGAATTGCCCGGCGGCGAGCCGGGCGGCGCGGTGCTCCGCCGTGTAGACCGTCGCCCGCGTGACGCGCACGAGGTAGGTCCGGCCCTCGTCGGTGACGCGGAAGGTGCGGGCGGCGGGATTCCAGGCACGGATGATGCCCTCGACGCTCGAACGGCCCGAGGACGAGTCATCCCGCCCCTTCGCCAGTGGGGTAGGAGCGAGGACCATGAGGCTGGCCACGGCCAGCAGGACGCGCACAGATTGCGGGGTCATGACCTTACTTTAAGTTCTAAAGCTGATCGTTTCCCTAAATGGGATGAGAAGTGAGGAAATCTTCTCACTTCAGCCCTAGATTCCCCCCGAAGTTCCCCTCCCACGCGTTCAGCACCCGGCCCTCCCGCACGAGGAGCACCGTGGGATAGGCACCGACCCGCAGCGCGCGGGCGAAGGCGGTCGCCTCCGGGCCGCGCCACACGTTGACCCCCTTCGGCGCCGGGGCGGGCACGTCCTCCGCGTTCACCGCCCGCACGGGCAGCCCCGCCGCGAGCACCGCCCCCCACAGTTCGCCCAGGTCGCCGCAGTCGTGCGAGTACACGACGACGACCTCGCGCTCGCCGGAGGTCCAGGGGTGGGGGGGCAGCACCTCCCCCAGCCGCACCCGCGCCCCGGCGTCCGAAATCCCGAGGGCCAGCAGCAGCGTGAGCAGGGGAGCGCGTCTCATGGGCCGCATGATGCCGCCCCAAGCCTCACCGCCGCGTGACAGGGGCGTGAGAAGGCAGAGGGCTCCCGCCGCACTCGGGGGAGCCTCCTCTCCGTCTCGTCCTCAGGGCGCCGTCGTGTCGTCCGGCTCGGCAGCCTTGGGGCTGGGCGTGCTCTGCTTGGTCCGCACCACCTTCAGCGCCTCGGGGTCGGGCTTCTCGTCGCGCAGGGGCTGCGGATTGGGGTCGGGGGCGTAGGCGGGGAGTTCTTCGAGGTACACCCGGCGCCGCTCGATCCGGTCGGGGGGCGTGAACTCGGTGGCGAGGCGGCCCGTCGTGCGGTCCACGCTGATGACGGTCGTGCGCGAGTCGCGGGCGGGCTGCCACGTCGCCTCGCGGTACACGGTGGGCGGCGGGGCGTCGCGCTCGATGGCAGTGGTCGAGGTGTTGAACCGGGGATCGACGCGGGCGATCTTCACGCCGGGCAGGTAGCCGGGGTCGGGTGCCTCCGCGTAGAGGATGCCGGGCGGCTCCACGAAGGCGGTCGGCGTCTTGCCCGCGTGCGCGATCTCCATCATCCGGCGCCAGATCGGCGCGTTCACGTACCCCGAGTAGTAGTAGGTGGGCATCTCGCCGCCCTGCTGCTTGCCGACCCACACCGCGCCCGTGTAGAGCGGCGTGGTTCCGATGAACCAGAAGTCCTTGGGCCCGTTCGAGGTGCCGGTCTTGCCCGCCACCGGCCACTCGCCGAACTTCGCCCGCGTGGCGAGGCCGCCCTGGCGCTCGCTGAGGTCGTTCACCACGCCGCGGATCATGTCGAGGCCCAGGAAGGCGACCTGCGGCGTCCAGACCCGCTTGGCCTTGATCACCTCGTTCGCCGCGTCGTACAGCACCTCGCCCCGCGCGGTCGTCACCCGGGTGATGTAGCGCGGCGCGCGGTAGAGCCCGCCGTTCACGAAGGGCGCGTACGCGGCGGCCATCTTGACCGGGGTGGTCTCCACCGCCCCCAGCGCCGCCGCGAGCCCGGTGCCGTCGTTCGGCGGAATGCCCAGGTCCCGGATCTTCCCGAAAAAGGTCTGGAGCCCGATCCGGTCGGCCAGCCGCACCGTCACGAGGTTGAGCGAGCGGTCGAGCGCCTCCCGGATCGTCATATTGCGGAAGGTCGTCGCGCCCTCGAAGTTCTGGGGCTTGTACACGCCGTCCTTGCACCCGATGGCGCAGGGGAAGGTGACGGGCTTGTCCTCCTCGCGGTGGGTCTGGTCGAGCCCCGTCGAGAGTGCCGTCGTGTACAGCAGCGGCTTGATCGTGGAGCCGATCTGCCGCTGGCCCTGCGCCGCGTTGTTCCAGTCGGGAAGCGGCTGCCCCGGCACGATGCGCTGCCCGATCATCCCGAGTACCTCGCCCGTGTAGGGGTCGAGGATCGTGGCGCCCAGCGTCGCGCCCGGCGGGAAACCCCGGTACGACAGCGACGTCGCCTCGCGGCTGGCCGTCTCCACCGCGTCCTGAAGCTTGGGGTCGAGGGTCGTGTACACCCGCAGCCCGCCCGAGCCGTACACCTTGTCGCGCCCGAAGCGGCGAACGAGTTCCTGCTCGACCTGACTCACGAAGTGCTGCGCGCGGGTGCTCGTCACCGCCTTGAGTTCCTTGGCCGAGCGGTCGACCAGCTTGGCGCCCTTGAGGGTCCCGTCGGCGGCGTAGGCGACCTTCCAGCCGCGCGGCTGCAACTTCTCGCGCCACGCCGCGTCCGCCTGGGCGCGGGTCACCCAGCCGTCCTCCACCATGCGGTTGAGGAGCACCTTCATCAGGGGCCGCACCGCCGCGTAGTCGAAGTAGCGGTTGGCGGTCGGCACCAGGATCGTGAGGTAGGCGCTCTCCGCCAGGCTGAGCTGCTTGGGCGTCTTGCGGAAGTACGCCTGCGCCGCCGAATAGATGCCGTAGAGCTCGACCGGCCCGCCGTCTCCCCAGTAGATCGCGTTGAGGTAGTTCTGGAGGATTTCCTCCTTGGTGAAGGCCCGCTCGACCTGCACCGAGAGCATCCACTCCTTGACCTTGCGGTCGGGGGTGCGCGCCTGCTTGTACTCGTCGAAGAGCAGGGTGTTCTTGATGAGCTGGTTGGTCAGCGTCGAGCCGCCCTGCACGTCCTCGCCCTGCGCGACCCGCTGGAACTGCCGCCCGATGCCGTAGGGGTCCAGGCCGTAGTGCTCGAAGAACCTGCGGTCCTCGTTGGCGATCAGGGCCGCCGTCATGAAGGGGCTGATCTCGTCGAGGCGGACGAGGGTGCGGCTGACCGCCTGCTCGCCGATTTTGGGGACGAGGGTGCCCAGCGGCGTGCCGTCGCGGGCGTAGACGCGCGTCTCGGCCCCGAAGGTGAAGGTGTCGAGGGTGCGGTAGTCGGGCAGCTCGCGCGCCCACTTCGTCGCGTAGGTGGCGCCGACGCCCGCCGCCGCGACGCCGCCCGCGAGGAGCAGGGAGGTGGTGAGTTTGACAAATCTCAGGAACACGTGACTTCTCCTAGGGCGTGCCCGTTTCGCGCGGGCGCCGGGCCTCGATCAGGTGCGAAAGCCTCCCGCGCAGGTTCTTGCCGCTCAGGGGCTTGTACACGAGGTCGTCCGCGCCGACGAGCTTGGCCTGGTCGCGGGTGTGGTCGTCGTCGAGGGCCGTCATCAGCAGCACGGGCGTGCCCCGCAGCCGCTTGACCCGCTTGACGCGCGAGCAGATCTCGAAGCCGTCCATCATGGGCATGTCCACGTCGAGCAGCAGCGCGTCGGGCGTGTGGGTCTGGAGGTACTCCAGCGCCGCCCGCCCGTCGGCCACCGCCGTGATGGTGTGCCCGTCCGCCGACAAGATCACCTCCAGCATGGTGCGGATGGCCGCGTCGTCGTCCGCGACGAGGATGGTATACGCCATACCCTCCATGATAGGGCAGCGTGGGGTGAGAGCGTCTGTGCCGCCGTGCAGGAAGGGCAGGCAAGGGAAGACCCCCACGCGGGGTGGGGGCCGGGGAAGGATGGCTACGAAGTTACGGAGAGGAGAAGGCCACCACAACGCCCTGCCTGGTGGGTGTCTGCAAGGAGGAAACACCCGTGTTGTCAGTAGCGACGGCCAGAATGTTATAGAGGCCGGTAGTCGGGGTGTTCTGCCACACGACGGTGTAGGGCGCGCTCGTGGCCTCGCCGATCTTCTGGACTGGAGTGCCGCCACCGAAGGGGAAGGCGAAGAACTCGACCCGCGCGATGCCCTCCGGGTCCGAAGCCTCTGCCGCCAATGTTAGCGGCTGACCGGCAGGAACTGGGGTGACGGAAGAGGAGGAGGACGGCTGGGTCAAGCTCACCTTGGGTGCGGTGTCCCCTGCCTGTGACTTGCGGTAGATCTCGATGGCCGAGAAGTTGGCGGTCGCCGTGCCTGTGCTGGCGACGTTCAGTGTGCCGTCACTCACGCTGATGTTGATGGGTCCCAGCCGCTTCCACTGGCCCGCCTCACCGGGCTCGAAGCGTGCCACGTCCTGACCCTCCATCTGGATGCCGTAGTCGGTCGCGTCCTCGGCACGTACCCAGAGGTAAACCGCATAGGAGGCTTCGGGCAGCGGCACGTTCACTTCCAGACCACCCTGCCGCGAGAGGGCGCTGCGGACCAGGGCGTCGCGGGCGGGCTCGGGGGTGGGCGAGAGGGGCGCGCTGGCAGGCAGGACGGTCGGGGTGCCGTTCGTCGTGATCCCCCTCTTGTCGCCCGCCGAGAAGTTCGGGCCGAGGAACAACCCCTCGTAGCTCTGGATTTGAACGTCCGGTCCGCCGAAGTTGATCGCAGGCGACGCCAGAATGGTGGAGTTGCCGGAGTAAAAGATAGCCAGACGCGAATCGGAGGCGGTGACGGACCCTTGATCGTCAATGGCCCGAGCCGTGAATCTCGTGGAGGAAGTGGTGTCGACATCGCTGCTGCGTGCAAACACGAGGCTGTAGGGTGCAGTCGTGTCCTCGCCGATTTTGGTGTTGTCGGCATAAAATTCAACTCTTACTATCTTGCCGTCTGAATCAGAAGCGTCGGCGTTCAAAATAATGTTGTTGTCGTCCTCAAATTCTTCGAGACCGGAAGTGTCAGACTCGAATGCGGGCAGAACCCCATTCTCGACACTCAGGGTGACGGTCGGCGCCTGATTGACGGGCGGAGGTGGAGGTGGCGTCGTCCCGACGGGTTCGATGACAAGGTAATCGACGATGGCGTTGCGGTCCTTGCCCCGACCCTCGTACAGATCGTTGATGAACGACAGGTTGAACACCTGCCCTGGCTTCAGATCGAACTCCCCGAACTTCCGGTTGACATACGTCGCCGAATCCAACGTCGCCACCGCCAGCCGTCGCTGGGCCGCGTCGTTGAGGTCCACGGTCGGCCAACCCTTGTAGTTCTCACCCTTCCCGCGGACCGAGACGGTGTACCGTCCGGCTTTGACGCTGCCCGGGACGACGAAACGCACGTTGTCGTTGGTGCCCAGCAGAATGACGGCCTTGCCGCCGGAGGCATTGGGATCGTTGATGATCCGGCCACCGTTGCGGGGATCGGCGACGGTCTGCGGGGTGGTGAAGGCCTGGATCGTGCCGGCCTCGGCCTCGAACTGCAAGTCGTTGGAGGCCGTCGGCGTGGAGGCCTGTTGACTGCACGCCGCCAGCGTCAGGCTGAGCAGCACCAGCCCGGCGTGGCGGCGCATCCGAAGTCCAGAACGTTCTCTTCCGTGGGTCATCTTCTTCCCCTTTCGCGCTCCACAAGTCGAGCAGGGCGAGTGGTCTCCCTCATGGACTCATCTATCGTGGAACTGGACTCACCTTACACTAAGAGAGAAGAACTTCACAGAAACGGGGCTTCATGAAAGCCGCGGTCAGCTTCCCGGACTCACAGGACGAACCCCCACGCGGGGTGGGGGCCATGTGGGGAGCGAAGGGCTGCACGGGGACGCCGGGCGGTGCTACGGGGCTTGGATGATCACCCTCGTCTCTGCCGTGGAGGAGAGGCCGCCGCTGTCGGTGGCCCGCGCGATCAGCGAGTAGTACCCGGCGGGGGCGTTCTCCCACGCGAACTCGAAGGGGGCGCCCGTGTCCGCTCCCAGGCGCAGGGCGCGGCTCGACGGGGAAGGACCCTTGGCGTAGAACTCGACCCGCTCGACGGCCCCGTTCGGGGAGGAGGCCGTGACCGTCAGCGGGAGGGCGGCGCCGGGATAGGGGGCGTATTCGGGCACGGGGTCGAAGGCGACGCTCGGCGCGGTCTCTCCAGGCTGCCTGACCCGCCAGACCTCGAGGGCCGAGAAGCTCGCGGGGGCGCTGCCGGTGCTCGCGATATTCAGCACGCCGTCTCCCACCGTGACGGGGAAGGGCCCGAGCTTGCTCCAGAAGCCCGCCTCCGGGGGCGCGAAACGCGCGACGCTGCGGCCCTCCATCTGGAGGTCGTAGGGGGTCGTGTCCTCGGCGCGCACCCACAGGTAGACCTCGTAGGGGGCGTTCGGCACGGAAACGCCCACCTCCAACCCGCCCGCGCGCGACACGGCACTCCGGACGATCTCCTCGCGCTCCGGGCTCAGGACCGGAGGCACCAGCGGGGCACTCGCCGTCCGGACGGTGCCGTTGGTGGTCCAGCCCCCCGCGTCTCCCGCGTCGAAGAACACGCCGTTGAGGCAGAAGGGACAGCGGAACTTGTTCACCGCCGCCCGCGGGCCCCCGAAGTTGATCGCGCGCAGGGGCAGCGGGCTCGCCGGGTCGTCGGCCCGCGAGCGGGAGGTGACCGTGACGGGCGCGGAGGTCCCCACGGCCCCCCGGTCGTCGGTGACCCGCGCCGAGTAGGAGACCGGGGTGGGCCCGGTGAGGGGCTGGTCGCGCTCCTCGCTGTGCACGAGGCGGTAGGGGGCGGAGGTGGCCTCGCCGATCTTGACGCCCTCACGGAAGAACTCGACCCGCGTCACCGCGCCGCCTGGGTCCGAGGCGCTGGCCTCCAGCACGACGTTGTGCTCGTCCTCGAAGGTCGAGCCGCCCCGTCCGGTCAGGTCCCCGTTGTCGGGTGGGCGCAGGGTCACCGTCGGCGCGCCGTCGGCGGGCGGGGTTCCCCCCACGGGCTCGATCAGCAGGTAATCGACGATGGCGTTGCGGTCCTGGCCCGGCCCCTCGTACAGGTCGTTGAGGTAGGACACCTGGAGCACCGCGCCGGGGATCAGGTCGAACTCCCCGAAGGGGCGCGTCGCGTAAGCGCCCGAGTCGAGGGTCGCCTCCCCCAGCCGCCGCTGCTCCGCGTCGTTGAGGTCCACGGTGGGCCAGCCCTGGTGGGCCTCGCCCCGCCCGCGCACCGAGACGGTGTAACGCCCCGCCGCCAGGGTGGACGGCACCACGAACTCCACGTTGTCGTTCGTCCCCAGCAGGGCTACGGCCTGACCCCCGCCCGCGTCAGGGTCGTTGATGATCCGCCCGCCCGAGCGGGGGTCGGCGACCGTCTGGGCTGCCTGGCGGGCCCGCACGGTGCCCGCCTCGGCCTGAAGCCGCACGCCCGCGCCCGGGTGGGCGGCCACGCCGGGAGCCGGGACCCCCGTTCGGCTACAGCCCACCAGCCCCAGGCTCAGCGCCAGCAGCACTCCGGCGCCCCGGCCCCGCGGCGCCCGCCCTCTCCCCGCCTTCCACCCCTCGCGCTCGGTCATCCTGATCCCCCCGTTCGCCGCGGCCCGCCGGGCGCCGGGGTCCACACTCCCCGCGTCCGCGTCTGTCAGGCCGCCGTGATCGGCCCACCGTACCACGCGCGGGGCCGGGGACTCTCATCCTCCTCGCCCGCCCCACATCTGCGGGTCACCCTGCGGGAAGGAGCGTCCGGGCGCCGAACCAACGCCGGGGGCAGGGCTCAGCTCGCCGCCGGGGTCGCCTGCGCCCGCTCCCGGGCCTCCCCGGCGAGCTGGCGCCGCAGCACCTTGCCCACCGCCGTCTTGGGAAGTTCGGCGCGGAACTCCACGCTGCGCGGCACCTTGTAGGGGCTCAGGCCCGCCCGGCAGTGCGCGACGATCTCGGCCTCGGTGGCGCGCGCCCCGGGCCTGAGCACCACGGCGGCGTGGACGCTCTCGCCGCGGTAGGCGTCGGGGAGGCCCACGGCGGCGGCCTCCAGCACGGCGGGGTGGGTCATCAGGACTTCCTCGACCTCGCGCGGGTAGACGTTGTAGCCCCCCGCGATGATCAGGTCCTTCTTGCGGTCCACGATCCGGAAGTACCCGTCCTCGTCCATTGTCGCGAGGTCGCCCGTCAGCAGCCAGGTGCGCCCGTGCGCCTCCCGCAGCGTCTTCGCGGTCTCGTCCTCGCGCCCCCAGTAGCCCTTCATCACGTTCGGCCCGGCGACCCACAGCTCGCCCACCTCGCCGCTCGGGACGGGCTCGCCGTCCTCGCCCGCCACGAGGGCGTCCACCCCCGGCATCGGGAGGCCGATGCTGCCGTCGCGCTGATCCCCGAAGATCGGGTTGGTGTGGGTGATGGGCGCGGCTTCTGTCAGGCCGTAGCCCTCCACCAGATTCGCCCCGCCCGTCAGCGCCCGGAACCTCCGCGCGGTTTCGAGCAGGAGGGGCGCGCTGCCGCTGATGCACGCGCGGATGGTCGTCAGGTCGTGTTTGGCCGTGTCGGGGTGGTTGTTGATCGCGTTGTAGAGGGTGGGCACCCCCGGAAAGAGGGTCGCCTTGCTCGCGCTGATCTGCGAGAGCACCATCCGCACGTCGCGCGGGTTGGGCACCAGGGCAATGGTCGCGCCGATCAGGAGGCTGAGGTTCATGGCGACCGTCATCCCGTACACGTGGAAGAAGGGGATCGCCGCCAGCGTGACCTCCTGCCCCTCGCGCAGGTCGGTCATCCACGCCCGCGCCTGCTCGGCGTTCGCCACGAGGTTGCCGTGGGTGAGCATCGCCCCCTTGGGCACGCCCGTCGTGCCGCCCGTGTACTGGAGCAAGGCCACGTCGTCCGGGCGAATCGTCACGGGCTGCGGGGCCGGGGCGTGCGAGCGCACGAGCGACCCGAAGTGGAAGACCGTCCCCCCCGCCTTCACGTCCACCCAGGTGCCCTCCCGCCGCGCCTTGAGCGGATAGAGCACGTTCTTCGGGAAGGGCAGCGCGTCCTGGATGCCGGTCACGATCACCCGCTTGACGGGCACGCGCGCGGCGATCTCCTGATAACGTGGGTAGAAGGCGTCGAGCAAGATCAGCGTCTCGCTCCCGCTGTCGAGAAGCTGGTGTTCGAGTTCGGAGGCCACGTACAGCGGGCTCGTGTTCACCACTGCCCCGCCCGCGAGCAGCGCCCCGTAAAACGCCACCACGAACTGCGGGCAGTTGGGCAGCATCACGCTGACCCGCTCGCCGGGCCGCACCCCCAGCCCCTGAAGGGCCGCCGCGAAGCGCCCCGCGTCCTGCCACAGCCGCCCGTACGTGGTCGTCCGGCCCAGGAAGGTCAGCGCCGCCCGGTCGGGGTAGCGCTCGGCGCTGCGGCGCAGCAGGTCGGGCAGCACGTCGCCACTCGGCGTGAAGTCGCGCGGAACGCCGGGTTCGTAGTGGGCCAGCCAGGGTCTTTCCATGCGGCGCGTCACACTCCTAGGGACCACGCCTCGGCGGCCACCGGGCGGGCGAGAGGGGTTGGAAGTTGGACTCAGTATAAGCACAAAAGCTCTTCCGTTGCACTCCCCCAGCGGGTGCCTTCGGGGGGTGGCCGGTCCACAAACCCGCCCCGACCTGTCCGCGACCCCACGGAGCGGGGCGGGCGGCTCGTGCAAGATGGGCCCCATGACGACCCCTGCACCGGACCCTGCGGCCCACCGTCCCCACCTCGAAGAAGCCCTGCGGCTGGCCCGCGAGGCGCAGGAGGCGGGCAGCGCCCCGGTCGGTGCCGTGCTCGTGAACGCGGGGGGCGAGGTGATCGCCCGGGGCCGCAACCGGGTCGGCGAGGCCCAGACGCCCGAGCACGTCGGGGCCGCGAGCGTGGCCCACGCCGAGATGGACGTGTTCTTCGCGGTGGGCAAGGTCAAAGATGCGGGGGAGCTGACCCTCTACACCAGCCTGGAGCCCTGCCTGATGTGCGGCGGGGCGAGCGCCCTGCTCGGCGTGGGCCGGGTGGTGTGGGCCACGAACGATCCCTGGGGCGGCTCGGGCCGGTTGATCGCCTGGAGCAGCCACCCCGCCATGCAGGAGACCGAGGTCGTCCCGACCCCCGACCCCGAGCTGGAGCGCGAGGGCGCCCGCCTCTTCGCCCCCGAGGCGAGGCGCGCCTTCCCCGACGAGGGCTGGGCCCTGTGGCGCGAGCACTACCCGGAGGAAACGGCGGGCGTGGAGTGAGCGTCCTCGTCGTGGGGAGCGTGAACGCCGACCTCACCGTGCGGGCAGGGCGCATCCCGGCCCCCGGCGAGACGGTCCTCGGCGGGGACGCCACCGTCTCGCCCGGCGGCAAAGGGGCAAATCAGGCGGTGGCCGCCGCGCTGGCCGGGGCAAAGGTGGCCCTGTGCGGTGCGGTCGGACAGGACGCTTTCCGGGAGGCGGCCCTGCGGGGTCTGACCCGGGCGGGCGTGGGGCTCGACCACCTCCACACCCTCGCCGCGCCCACCGGTCTCGCCCTGATCACCGTCTCCCCGGAGGGCGAGAACGCGATCACGGTGGCGAGCGGGGCGAACGCGCACGTCACCTCCGACCATCTGCCGCAGAAGTGGGAGGGCTTCACCCACCTCCTCCTGCAAGGTGAGTTGCCGCCCGGGGTGACCCGCGAGGCCGCCCGCCGTGCCCACGCCGCCGGGTTGACCGTGGTGCTCAACGCCGCGCCCGCCCGCGAGCCCGATCCTGGCCTCCTCGCGCACACCCATCACCTGATCGTGAACGAGCACGAACTCGCGGTGCTGGCGGGTGGGGCTGGGGAGGAGACCGCCCGTTCCCTCCTCGAACGTGGACCGGGGGCAGTCACCGTCACGCTCGGTTCTCAAGGCAGCCTGACGGTGACGCCGGACGCCACCCACCGCCTCCCCGCCCACCGGGTCACCCCCGTGGACACGACGGGCGCGGGCGACACCTTCTGCGGGGTGCTCGTCGCGTGGCTCGCCGAAGGTCAAGCCCTCCCCGAGGCTCTCCAGGCCGCCACCGTCGCCGCCGCCCTCGCCTGCACCCGCCCGGGGGCGCAGGACGCGGTGCCGGGCCGGGCCGAGATCGGGGCCGCCCTCGCCCACGCGCGCTAGGCTGCCCCCATGCGGTACCGCACCTTCGCCGAACCCGACTACGACGCCCTGGCGGCCCTCGACCTCGCCGCCCGGCGTCACGCCGACCCCCGCTTCGACGCCCTGCCCGACCGCGAGCGCGAGGGGCGGCTGAGTACCAGCCTCCCCGCCCTGAAGTTCTACGAGCGCAGCGAGCATTCCTTCGTCGCCCAGGACGACGCGGGCGGCCTCGCGGGGGCCATCTTCGCCCAGCACGTGTGGCAGGGAGACCGGCCCATCGTGCTCGTGCGGACGGTGCTGCTCTCCCCGGACGCTCCCCCCGAGACGGCGGCGGGCCTCCTCCACGCGGCGGTCAAGAGCGCCTACGACACCGCCGTGTACGAGGTGCATTTTCCCGTGACTCCCGCGCTGGAGAGGGCCGCCGGGGAGGAGGAGGCGCACGTGACCGGGCGCTACGCGGTGCGGCACCTGGGCACCCGCGCGCAGACGGCGCCCGGCGAACGCCTCGGCGTGGGGAAGTCGGCGGCGGCGGGCGCGGAGGGGGGCGCATAATGGCGGGCATGACGAGTCCTGCCACCCGCGTGCTGCTCGGTGTCCGCGGTATGAACCGCGAGGCCGGGGAGCGCGTTGCCGCCCACCTGCTCTCGCTCCCCGGTGTGAGCCGCGCGACCCCCGACGACGGCCAGATCGAGGTCCACTACGACCCCAGCCAGCACACCGTCATGGACCTCGTGCGCGCCGTGCGTGCCCAGGGCTTCCTGGCGGGGATGCTCTAGCCCCCCGTGGCCCTCGGCTACGTCGGCGTCCTGACCGTCCGGGTCGAGATGCCGTGGGTGAGCAACCTCAAGGAAAAGCGCGCCCTCGTCCGCCCCGTCGTCGAGCGCCTCAAGGCCCGCTATCCCCTGACCGTCGCCCGCCTCGACGGCCTCAACGCCCACGACTGGGAGGTGATCGGCGTCGCCACGCTCAGCAACGATTACGTCTGGGTGGAAGAAACCCTGCGCATGGCCGCCGACTTCATCGCCAAGGAGGGCGAGTACCGCGTGGTGGAGGAAAGCACCGACATCCGCGTGCTCGGCGACGACGTGGATGAGGGGGAGGACGAGGAGAGCTGAAGTCCAGAGGTGGTTCGGGGGCGGGTCGGCGCAGATGTCGGGCGCCCCTCGCCGTTGTCGTGGAGCCGGGCCGTCCGTTTCGCCGGATGAGGTGCGACGGGTCGGGTGTGGAAGGGCGCTGGAGGGAGCTGCGGTTCTCCCCTCTGCAAACAGTTCTGCGAGTCTTGCGGTGCGGGCTGGGCCGGTTCTCCACCAGAGAGGGCAAAAAGGAGCGCCGACCTCAGCCGACGCTCCCCCTTTTCCTGTGCCGTCCCCGTCAGTCGCCTTCCTTCGCCAACTGGCTCTTGAGGGCGTCGAAGGCCTCGGGCCTGTTCAGCACGCGCCAGTTCAGGACGCTCTCGCCGCTGAAGCCCGACACGCGGCCCGCCGAGCAGTCGTAGCCCGCGTTTTGCTTGCGCATGATCGGCCACACCGCCGCCGCCGCCCGGCCTGCGATGTCGCGCAGGGGCACCGGGCCGAAGAGGCGCGAGTCCTCGCTGCCGCCCGCCGTGCGGTTGTCGCCCATCACGAAGTAGTGCCCGGCAGGCACGGTGACCTCGGGCTGGTCCTGAAGGAGGCCCGCCCCGCTGGAGGCCGCGTTGTTCGCCAGGTCGCTCTGGGTGTCCCAGCAGCCCTGCGAGCGCCAGTAGTCGGTCGTCCAGCTCTGGTCGAGCCGCACGCCGTTGATAAACACCTCGCCGCCCGAGACGCGCACCCGGTCGCCGGGCAGACCGATCAGCCGCTTGATCAGGAAGGGGCGGTAGGTCCACAGCCCGAAGGCGCTGCGGTTGAGGTTTGGAATCTGCGCGGCGGCCTCGCGCGGCGGCTTGAAGATCAGGATGTCGCCGCGGCTGAAGTTGCCCACCCCCGCCTTGTGCAGCCAGGTCTCGTACTTGGGCACGAAGACGCGCTCGTGATCGCGCAGGTTCGGCATCATGCTCACGCCGTCCACGCCGACGAGCGTCGCCACGAATTGGGTGATCACCACCGCGAACACGATGGGCTCTAAAACTTCTTTCCACAGTTTCCTGAGCGGGCCGGACGCGGCCCCTTTGAGTCTGGTCATGAGGCTCCCTTGGGTTGTCCCGGCGCAGCATAGCGGACGCCACACCCCGCCCGCACGGTAGAAGGTCCCCCCGGGTGAGGAGGTCCCGTGAGGCAGGGACGTTCAGGAGGCCAGCGCCCGCAGCCGGGGGAGTTCGGCCCGCGCCGCCTCCTCGCCCGCCTGGATCGCCTGCGTGCCCCGGTGAAAGCTCTGGAGGTCCACCCCCACCACGGCGGGCCGCAGCAGCACGTCCGGGCGGTAGAGGCTCAGCCGCGCGTCGGTGAGCTGCGCCTGCATGATGTCGGCGGCCCGCCGCAGCGCCTGCACGGGGCCGAGGTGCGCTTCCGCCTCCCGCCGCCACAGCCGCCGCCGGGCGGGCAGTTCGAGGAGGCCGGGCGCCGTCACGTCCACCGCGACCACCCGGTGAACCCCCAGGAAGAGCGCGGCGTCCACGGGCACCTGGTTGAGCACCCCGCCGTCGGCGAGCAGCATGTCCTCCTGGGGCACGGGGTCGATGGCGCCGGGGTAGGCGGTCGTGGCCCGCAGCGCCGGGAAGAGCGGGCCGCTCGACAGGTACACCTGCCGCCCGGTGAGCACGTCCGTCGCGGTCACCGCCAGGGGGGTCCGCAGCTCCTCGAAGGTGGCGGGGAGGTTCGTCCCCAGCCACGCCTCGAAGGCCGCCGCGTTCAAGAGGCCCCGCCCCAGCCGCCAGTCGAGGAGCCGCCGCCACGACACGGCGCCCGACACGCGCGTGAGGTCGTCCGCCGAGAAGCCCGCCGCGATAAAGGCCGCGACCAGCCCGCCGATGCTCGTGCCCGCGAGGACACGGGGCCGCAGGCCCTCTTCTTCCAGCACCCGCCAGACCCCGATGTGGGCGAGGCCCCGCGCCCCCCCGCCCCCCAGCACCAGCCCGAAGTCCGACATGGGGCGATTGTAGGGGCGGGGCAACGGGGGCGGCGCCGCATTCTGTCCGCCCGCTAAAGGTTTCTCGCCCCCGGGGTGAAGGCCCGGTTCACGGGGCACACGCTCACGTTTGTTTGAATTGGCGGCACTGGCCGCCCTCCCCGGCGGCGAGAGGGGAGAGAGACATGTTCTATTACGATGGCAAGTTGCAGTACCCGGTTCGCGTCGAGACGCCCGACCCCCGCTTCGCCCGCGCCCTGCAACAGGCGATTGGCGGCGTGGAGGGCGAGATCCGGGTGTGCCTCCAGTACCTCTTCCAGTCGTTCGGCGCGCGCGGCCCCAAGAAGTACCGCGACATGCTGCTGGCGACCGGCACCGAGGAGATCGCCCACATCGAGATGCTGGCGACCGCCGTGGCGATGAACCTGGAGGGCTCGCCCGGCTCGGTGAAGGAGGCCGCCGCGAAGGCCAACCCCATCGTCGAGGCCGTGATGGGCGGCGGTGACCCCCGGCAGTTCCTCTCGGCGGGGATGGCGGCGCTGGCCGCCGACGCCAACGGCGTGCCCTTCAGCGGCTCGCACGTGTACGCGAGCGGCAACCTCGCCGCCGACATGTATGCCAACGTGACCGCCGAGGCGACGGGCCGCGCCCTGGCCTGCCGCCTTTTCGAGCTCACCGACGACCCCGGCATGAAGGACATGCTGCGCTTCCTGATCGCGCGCGACACCATGCACCAGCAGCAGTGGCTCGCCGTGATCGAGGAACTCGGCGGGCATCAGGGAACCCTGCCCATCCCCAACTCCTTCCCGGTGCAGGAGGAACTGCGCGAGGTGAGCTACGACTACGTGTTCACCGGGATCGAGGGCACGGCGCCCCCCACGGGCCGCTGGACGCAGGGCCCCTCGCTCGACGCCCTGGGCGAGTTCCGCCTCGTGGCCGCCCAGCCGATGGGCCAGGAGCCCATGCTCGCGCCCCCCCTGCCCCAGGCCTACGCCGAGACCCAGCAGATGACGGGCGCGGCGGGCCTGAAAGGCGAGTCGCTGACCTGAGCCCCAACGTTCGCCCGCACGGAGCGTCCCTTCACCGGGGCGCTCTTTGTGTGGGGCTCCGCTGTCGCCCACCGCCCGGTTTGGTTTAAGGTGGAAGCGAATGCCGCTCGCGGGTCAGGTCGTGGGGGAGGGGGTGAGGCTGGTGCGCCCCCTCGGTCGCGGCTCGCACAGCGTCGTGTACTTCGCGGTGGGACCGCAGGGGCAGCCGTGCGCGGTCAAGATTTTCGAGGCCGCCTTCGCGGGACACGCCGTGCGGGAGTACCGCCACGGCAGGGACCTCGACCACCCGCGCCTCGTCCGGGTCCTGGCCGCCACGCAGGTGGACGACCGCCCCGCCCTCGTCGCGACGCTCGCGCGGGGCGTCACCCTCTTCGGGCGCTACCCCCGGCGGCCCGCCCTGACGTGTGAGCGCCGCGCCTTCCTGCTCACCCTCGCGCACGTGCTCGGGGCGCTCGACCACCTCCATTCGCGCGGACTCGTCCACCGCGACCTCAAGCCCGAGAATGTCCTCGTGGAGCCGGATGGCGCCGCGACCCTGGTGGACCTCGACCTCTCGGGCCCGGTGCGCGAGGTCTTTGCCGTTCCCACCCGCGTGGGCACCGCCGCCTTCCAGAGCCCCGAAGCCGGGCGCGGCGAGCCCCTGGGCTATGAAAGCGACCTCTACGGCGTCGGCGTGCTGCTGGGCTGGGGCCTGACCGGAGAGCTGCCCGAGCCCGGTGCCCCCACCCTCTTCGGCGACGACCCCCTCTCGCCCCTGCACGCTGCCCTCACCGACCCCGACCGCACCCGCCGCCCGGCGAGTGCGCGTGAGGTGCGGGAGACGCTGTTGAGGCTGGCGGGATTGCCGTATTGAGGGGCTGGGGGCGCTTGTTCTTCTCCCTCTCCCCTTGCGGGAGAGGGCCGGGGAGAGGGGGCGTGTGACCAACAGGTGCGACTGCAAGATGCCCGGCCTTCCTACCGCGCGGCGGGTCGCTTGCGGTTCACCCCCTCTGCTCCGCAGCTCTACGAGTCCCAACCTCCCCCACGGGGGCGGAGAAGCAGAAAGGCGCGGGAAAGCCCGTGAATGGCTTGTGGACCCATCTCGCGCCGAAATCTCCGGCCCCTACCCCAGAATCCGCGCCTCGTTCGCCCGCAGTGCCAAGCCGCTCGCCGGGGTGTCGTTCAGGCTGCTCAGGAGCGTCTGCCCCCGTGCCACGTCGCCCAGGTCGCGCTCCTCGCCGCCGAAGTTGAGCAGGACGGTCAGGCGCTCGCCCCCCTGCGTGCGCTCGAAGGCGAAGACGTCCGCGTGGCCGGTGTCCAGCGAGCGGTAGTCGCCGCCGATCAGGACCGGATGCTCGCGGCGCAACCCTGTCAGGGCCCGGAAGTAGTTCAGGTCGCTCGCGGGGTCGGCCTCCTGCGCCTGCACGTTCACCGTCTGGTGGTCGGCGGCGAGGGGGAGCCAGGGGGTCGCGCTCGCCGGGGCGAAGCCCGCGTTGGGGGAGGCGTCCCACTGCATCGGCGTGCGCTCGGGGTCGCGGCTGGCGCTCGGCACGTCGGGCTGCTGGAGCCCCGCCGGGTCCACCATCTTCTCAAAAGGAATGGGCACGTTCTCCATCCCGATCTCGTCGCCGTAATACGCGGTCGGGGTGCCGCGCAGGGTGAGCAGCAGCGTCTGGGCGACCCGGGACTGCGCCGCGCCCACCCGCGTCTTGAAGCGGTGCTGGTCGTGGTTGCCGAGCACCCAGTTCGGCCAGGTGTCGGCGGCCCGGCACGCCGCGTCGTACATGTCGGCGAAGGCGCGAACCCGCGCGGCGTCCCACGGCAGCAGGATGAGGTGGAAGTTGAAGGGCAGATGCACCATCGGCGCGTCCCGCGTGCCCGCGAAAGGGAGCAGGCGGTCTACGGGCAGGTAGATCTCGCCCACCATCATCCGCTCGTGCTCGGGAGTCGAGAATTCGTCGAGCACCTGCCTCATCTCGCGGATGTAGGCGTGTGTCTCGGGTTGGTCTTGCGTGTAGACGTGCAGGAGGCTGCCATGCTCGGGCTGTCCGGGCCGCCACTCGGGGTTCTCCGGCTCGTCGAGGAAGCGCTCGTCCTCGGCGAGCAGCCAGATCACGTCCACCCGGAAGCCGTCCACCCCCCGGCGCATCCAGAAGCGCAGCACGTCCGCCATCGCCGCCCGCACCTCGGGGTTGCGCCAGTTGAGGTCGGGTTGAGAGGGGAGGAACTGGTGGAGGTAATACTGCCCGCTGGCCTCGTCGAGCGTCCACGCGCCGCCCCCGAAAAAGGACTTCCAGTTGTTCGGCGGGCCGCCGTCACCCGCCGGGTCGCGCCACACGTACCAGTCACGCTTCGGGCTGTCCCGCCCGGTCAGCGCCTCCCGGAACCACGCGTGATCGGACGACGTGTGGTTGGGCACGAAGTCGAGCATCACCTTCAGGCCCAGCTTCCGCGCCTCCGCCACGAGCGCGTCGAAGTCCTCCAGCGTACCGAAGAGAGGGTCGATGCCTACGTAGTCGGCCACGTCATACCCGAAGTCACGCATCGGGCTCGTGAAGATCGGCGAGAGCCACACCGCCTCCACCCCCAAGCTCGCCACGTACCCCAGCCGCGCCGTGATGCCCCGCAGGTCGCCCACGCCGTCGCCCGAAGCGTCCTGAAAGGAGCGCGGATAAATCTGGTAGATGATGCCGCTCTGCCACCACTGGAGATCGCCGCTCAGAGATTGCGTCACCCGCCGAGCGTAGCAGGAAGAGGGGTGGGCTGAATCGATTCAGAAACCCTTGGGGAAGAGCGCCCCTCACTCCCCCGACGTATCGCTTCCCAGCCTCACCGTCACGTCCGCGCCGGGCACGCCCTCCACGTCCGAGAGCTGCCCGTGCCCCACGTCGCTCAGGACGGCGGCGGCGGCCCTACCGGTGACGGTGGTGGGTTGATCGGCGCGCGGGCCGTCGGAAATCCGCACGTCCTGATAGCCCAGTTCCTCCAGCCGGGCCTTGAGGCGGCGGGCCGAGCCGCCGGGCGCCCCGACGTTCACCACGGCCACGGTCAGGAAGCGCGGATCGTTCGGGTCGCGGAAGTGCTCGCGCACGATGCCTTGCAGACCCGCCCGGTCGGGCAACCAGGTTCCGCCGCCGCCGAAGTCGCCGGGAACGGTGTGCATGTTGACCTTTAACCCGCCGAGCGCCGAGCCGAGGAGCGCGCCGACCTCCGCCCGCGTGAGGTTGGACTTCGTGTTCGCGTCCAGGGCGGCGACCATGCCGGGCAGGCGCCACCAGTTGACCGGATTCTTGACCTGCCCCACCATCGCGCTCAGGTACGTCTGCTGCCGCGCCACCCGCCCGATGTCGCCGAGGCCGTCCTTGCGGAAGCGCAAGAAGCCCTCGGCCTGCTGGCCGCCCAGGTGCTGCCTCCCCGGTTGCAGGTCGATGTGGAGCCCCCCCGCGTTGTCGTCGTACTTCATGCGCTGCGGCACGTCGAGGGTCACGCCGCCCGCCGCGTCGGTCAAGGAGCGCACGGCGTGCAGGGAGAGCAGGGCGTACCCGTCCACCCGCACGCCCGTCAGGCTCTGCACCGCGTCCATCAGCATGTCGGGCCCGCCGTGGACGTTCGAGCCGTTGATCTTGCCTAGTCCCCAGCCGGGAATGTTCATCCACGTGTCGCGCGGAATCGAGAGCAGATTCGCCGTGCCGTCCGGGCGAAACTGCGCGAGCACGATGGTATCGGTCAGGCCACTGTAGTCCTCGGGCGCCGCCGGGTAGGGCCACACCGGACTGGGCGGGTAGTTCGGCGTGACCCCGGCGAGAAGCACCGTCACCGGGCCCTGCGCCTTGCGGGGCAAGGCCCCGTAACGGGCCAGGGCCGGGGCGGCGGGAGAAAACAGGGCGACAAGCCCGGCGAGCAGGACCAGGAGAAGGAGGACGGCACGGCGGCGCACCCGGCGAGTGTAGCGGGCGGGGAGATGAGGGAACAATCAACTTTGGGTTGACGTGGGTTCCTATGGCTGGGGACGAGTTTGCCGCTCAGGTTGAAACGTCCCCAATCTCTTGGGGAAGAGGCCACGCTTGCCTCGGGCACGTCAACGCCTTCAGGTCCACCCCCACACCCGTGGGGAAAACGGCACGCTGGCGGGCACCGGCCAGTACGGGCTCGGACCATCCCCACACCCGTGGGGAAAACGCCCTCACCCACTGGAGGGCCGGGTTCCCGCCCGGACCATCCCCACACCCGTGGGGAAAACAACCCCTGGCCCCCGAACGCCCGCGCTCACCGCGGACCATCCCCACACCCGTGGGGAAAACATCGTCCGTCCCAGGACCTCGCCCGCCCAGAGCGGACCATCCCCACACCCGTGGGGAAAACCGCATCACCACGTCCCTCCTGCTCGGGGACGCCGGACCATCCCCACACCCGTGGGGAAAACCCCGTGCCTCCCCCTGTAGTCCCCCCTCCCGTGCGGACCATCCCCACACCCGTGGGGAAAACGCCGAACTCAGAGTTGGGGTAGGGCTCAAGAGCGGACCATCCCCACACCCGTGGGGAAAACAGGGGGCTCACCCTCACGCATCCGTGGCCCTACGGACCATCCCCACACCCGTGGGGAAAACAGCCCCTCGTGACCGCGCCCGACGAAGTACAACGGACCATCCCCACACCCGTGGGGAAAACTGCGCGTACTGGACGATGCCCTGCATCAGCGCCGGACCATCCCCACACCCGTGGGGAAAACGTGGGGTGGATTCTCTACCTGCGTGACCGTGCCGGACCATCCCCACACCCGTGGGGAAAACTGGGAGGGTGACGAGCAGACGGGAGACCAGTTCGGACCATCCCCACACCCGTGGGGAAAACGCCCTGCGAAACAAGACCGAGCAAGAGGGAGGCGGACCATCCCCACACCCGTGGGGAAAACCACGACCACCGCCTGCTCGACCGCCTCTGGCCCGGACCATCCCCACACCCGTGGGGAAAACCTGGTGCGGTCGGAAGGCGGGGACGTGATCGGCGGACCATCCCCACACCCGTGGGGAAAACGGGATGTTCGCGCAGCCTCACGGGGAGACCGCCGGACCATCCCCACACCCGTGGGGAAAACCCGGGTCCAACCTCGCGCAGGCCGCGCTCGCGCGGACCATCCCCACACCCGTGGGGAAAACCCGCGTCAAGCCCGCCCTGCAGGGCGACCTCACCGGACCATCCCCACACCCGTGGGGAAAACCTGAGCGGGTGCAGGCTCTCGCGGTGCAGGTCCGGACCATCCCCACACCCGTGGGGAAAACGCGCGGGCCGGGAGGTGAGCCGTGAGTTCCAACGGACCATCCCCACACCCGTGGGGAAAACGTAGGCCACTCGGCCCGAAGCATTTGAATACGCGGACCATCCCCACACCCGTGGGGAAAACGGGGTGCGAGCTTGCCCCCGAGCCCCAGGCTGCGGACCATCCCCACACCCGTGGGGAAAACCTCATTTTGGGGAGGGTGGGCGCTTAATTCATCGGACCATCCCCACACCCGTGGGGAAAACCGCAGCGCCGCCGCCACGTTCCCGCCCGCCGCCGGACCATCCCCACACCCGTGGGGAAAACACACCACGATTAGCACGGATAGCAGCGCCGATCGGACCATCCCCACACCCGTGGGGAAAACGATGGGCTTGATCGCCAAGTACCCCTTTGCCCAGGACCATCCCCACACCCGTGGGGAAAACCTGACGCTGGCGCCGCCCGTCCTGCAAGATCACGGACCATCCCCACACCCGTGGGGAAAACGCAGCCGTGACACCTCACGGGAGACGGTAACACGGACCATCCCCACACCCGTGGGGAAAACGGAGGGCGTTCAAGCGGGGGCTCCCATCGGGGCGGACCATCCCCACACCCGTGGGGAAAACCGTCGCCGTCCAGCGCCTCGGCCAACCCACCCCGGACCATCCCCACACCCGTGGGGAAAACGCACCCACGCCGCCCGCCGCGCCCGCCGCTCAGGGACCATCCCCACACCCGTGGGGAAAACCACCTGTACGCCGGGGCCGCCCTGAACGCGGGCGGACCATCCCCACACCCGTGGGGAAAACGGGAGGCGTTCAGGGCAGGTCACAGGGCCGCTCGGACCATCCCCACACCCGTGGGGACCATCCCCACACCCGTGGGGAAAACAGCGCGGCAAAGTCGTCATCCGTGCCCGGCGTCGGACCATCCCCACACCCGTGGGGAAAACCAACTGCTGACCGAGATCGCCAAGCAGGGGGCCGGACCATCCCCACACCCGTGGGGAAAACCACCTGTTCGTGCTCGCGGGGGCGACTGCGCACGGACCATCCCCACACCCGTGGGGAAAACACTCCCAAAACACGCCGTTTCATCCAGCGCGACCAGCCGTAAGCCTCTCGCAGATGGTCCGATACAGCTTACATTGTCATGCGGCTCGGGCATCCTCGCCCAGCACTTCGCCCACCAGCTTAAACGCAGGCGGGCCGAACTTCTCCCCGCTCAGTCTCCCTGCCCGCTTCCCTCCAGCCATCCCGGTAACTCGGCGGGGCGGCCCTGCGCCCACAGGAAGGCGAACTCGCGGGCGTACTCCCGCGCGGCCTCGGAGGCGGTGGTGGCGACGGTGTACTCGTTCAGGCCGCGCGGCGTCCACGACGAGTAGTGCAGGTTCTGGCTGCCTACCGTGAGCATCCGCCCGTCCACGAGCATCGTCTTGGCGTGCAGGCCGCCCCGGAACCAGCGGGCCTGAAGGCGGCCCTCCAGCCCGCGCGCCCGCAGTTTCCGCCGCAGCACGGCGAGGCCCACCCGGTTTTCCAGCCCCAGGAAGCTGTGCTCGTACAGCAGGGCGCGGATGGTCACGCCCCGCTCGGCGGCGCGGACGAGGGCCCGCATCCACGGCAGGGCGTCCTGGGAGGTGCACAGCCGGGGGTTGAGCAGCGCGAGGTTGCAGCGCACGTCCATGCTGAAGCTGACGTGCATCAGGTCCACCCGCTCCCGCGCGGCGTCGAGCAGGGAGACGAGGGCCTCGTCCGCCATCTGGAAGCCCTCGCGGCGGTAGAGGCTGAAGGCGCGCACGTCCCCGGCGCGGGTGAGGGGCAGGCGGTCGGTGCCCTGCGGGTGCGTGGGCTCGCCCGGCCCTGCGCCCCGGCACAAGGAACGGACGGTGCGCGCGGTCACGCCCGGGAGGCACTCCAGCGTGGTGCTGCGGGTCCACAGGTCGTCGAAGACGGTGAGGCCGTCGCGCGCCACCGGGCCGCGAAAACGCAGGCCGAGGTCGCGGAGGTCTCCGCCGTGGCCCCTCGTCGTGGCGGAGGGCAGGTGCCCCGGCCCCACGTTGAAGCCCATCACGGTGAGGTCCGTGCCGTCCGTCACGAGGAGCTTGGCGTGGCTGTGGGGAAAGGTGCCCGCGTAGTTGGCGACCTCCACCCGCCAGCCCACCCGGTCGTCTTGCAGGGGCACCCCCGCCGCGAGGAGGTCGCGCGTCGCCGCGTACACCTGCGCGCCCCACTCCAGGTTGGCCGCCTGGGGGAAGTTCCCCAGCGCCACCCTCACCGTCACGCCGCCTTCGAAGGCCGCCGGGTCCGCCCTTACGCGCCCGTACAGCTCGGCCACGCCCCGGGCGAGCACCGCGCCGGGGCCCCGCCGGGGGTCGTCCGCCCACTCCATCACCGCGTAGAGCACCTCGCGCCGCGCCCCCGCGATCTGGGCGGCGAGCCCGTCGAAGCCCCCGTGCGGGGTGGGGGGCTGAGCGCTGAAGGCGGGGTCGGGGTTCGGCGTGTGCAGGAAACCCAGAAAGGCGTTCCCGCACGAGAGGTCGGGCCGATTGCCCCGGGGGGTGACCCGCCACACGGCGAGTTCGAGGGGGTCTGTCGGTGCCGCGCAGGTCACCCCGGCGGCGGGCACGGCGAGGGGTTCGGCGCGGGCCGGGCGCGTCTGCACGAAGTTCACCGCGCGCTCGCCCACGCCCCACACCCCCAGCAGCGCGAGGCCGAGGGCCGCCAAGGTGAGCTTGACCTGCCGGTCTTGCGCCGCGTCATGCCGCGAGCTGTCCGCCGCCGCGTCGATGCCCGCCGCGATGGCGCTGTCGCCCACGACCTGCGAGGTGACCACGAAGACGGCGAGCAGGCCGAGCAGCGCCCAGCCACCCCCCGCGAGCACGTCGGGGACACCGACCCAGCCCAGCAGCGCCCCGCCGAGCGCCCCGACCCCCCCGAAGCCGAGCAGGCCCCCCAGGGCGGGCCGCCACGCCAGCCCCGCGCGCAGGGTGAGCAGCCCGAGCACCACCCCCGAGATCAAACCGTAGAGCGCACACACCGCGAGGGCGAGCAGGGCGAGTTGCGAGGCCCCCAGCGCGTCCCCGAGGGCTCCCCCCCGGTAGACCCCCGCCAGCCCCATCAGCCCGCCCACCGGCACGACGAGCAGCCCCGCCGTCACCCCCGACGCGATCCCCGCCCGCGCCCGCGCCTGCCCCGGCGTGAGGCCCAGCCGGTCGAGCGGCAGCGCCCGCGCCGAGAGGGCCCCCGCCAGCCCGAAGCTCAGCACCACGCTCCCCAGCGCGGCGAGCGTGCCCAGGGCCGCCCGCACGTAGGGCTGCCCCGGCGGCACGACCGCGAGCACCACGCTCACGGCCCCGCGCGCCAGCACGACGGCGAGGAGAAAGCCCGCCAGGGCCGAGAGCGCCAGCCGTCCCAGGTGGGCGGGCGGGGAGTGGCGGGGCAGCAGGCGCATCGGGGGTCAGGAGAGGAGGCGAGCCGGAGGCCTCAGCGCCGCGCCTCCACCCCCAGCAGCGCCGCTCCCAGGCTGCCGTAGCTCACCTCGTCCGCCGGGGGGTGGGTCAGCCCGGCGCGGGCGTCGCGCAGCAGACGTTCCAGCGGCAGGGCCGGGGTCAGGGCCGCGCCCCCCGCCCCCCGCACGGCGAGGGCGGCGGCCCCCACGGCGGCGTTCGTGGCGTGGGCCCT